>JBHLMB010000281.1:0-4733 GCA_048938565.1 Promethearchaeota archaeon
CATCGGTTTTGAAACGACGGTCCCTACAGTTGGTTTTGAAATAAAAAACGATCCTCCTTCAAACTTTTCTATTATCTGCGCACACAAGCTCATTCCTGCCGCTTTAGAGCTATTAATAAGCCAATCTCAATTAGGAATCGATGGATTCATATCTCCCGGCCACGTAGCAACTATAATTGGATTGAAACCGTTTAAAATCTTTTCGGATGCATATCAAGTCCCTAATGTTATTGCAGGTTTCGAACCTAACGATGTACTATTAAGCATTTTAATGCTCCTTAAACAAAAACGAGATAAAAAGCACGAAACCTTAAACGAATACTCCCGCGTTGTAAAACCAGAAGGCAATATTATTGCCCAACAAATCATTTCTGAAATATTCGAACCAGTCTCTTCACCCTGGCGAGGTATAGGGAGAATTATTGATGGAGGATTGGAAATTAAAAACGCCTTTAAAGAATATGATGCCGATAAAAAGTTCGATATCAAGATAGAAAACTCCATGGATATCCCTCCTGGGTGCTCATGCCACTTGGTCATGATTGGAAAGCTAAAACCTCAAGATTGTAGCTTATTTCGAAAAAAATGTACTCCTATAAATCCGGTAGGCCCTTGTATGGTCTCGCAAGAAGGCACGTGTAGCATACATTACAAATACATCCAATAAAAATTCATTAGATATGAATAAATTTCTATAAAAGTATGATATTTTACACAATAATCCAAAAACAACTTTTTTAAACAATCATAAAACGCAATTTCTCCAATTAATTTATATATGAAAGTTAAAATGTTTGAGGAATTAAAAGCATAAATGCTTTTTATTAAGAGATCATAGAGAGAAATAATATCTAAAAATAATAAGGCCGAATATATGTCAACTCAATTAAAATACCCCACATGTGAAAACTCACTAAATCATCTCTAATAATTGCTTTAAAATAAACCTTTAAACCATCTATTTTATAATTAGAAGTAAAATTAATTGGATCATAATGTGCACCATCTATAGAAATTATGCCAAAAAAGCCACCTTCAAGATTTATAAATGTAATAATACCATATCCTTCAACTATCTTGTCATTAGTTAATTTGTCGTGATTAAAATCAATTCCCGAGATACATATCGCCTGCATACCGATGATTAAACAACAACTAAATGCTACTAGACCTATTAAACTGAGTCGTTTCTTGCCTCTATTTTGAATATCAATCACATTTGACCTTTAATTGATTTCAAGTTAAAAATATTATTAAAGAATTTATAAATATTTGCCCTATTCTTACTAAAAATTTATATAGGGAATATTTTAAATCTCTTTATACAAGAACATTTCTTTAAAAATAACAGGCATATGTTATAGTGAAATCTATTATATTTATGATTTTAATAGTAAAGAGAAAATTAAGTTAATTGTTCCTTTGATATCTTTAAAAACGATTCAATGGAGATATTTGGTGGAACCCCTTTAATATCCTGGTTTTGCTCCAATCCTAATCGTTTTGGGCTTATTCCCATCGCAAGTCCTAGTAATTGGGTGATGTATATCACGGGAAGATCTAATGGCTTATCTATCAATTCCGGATAATATTCGTTTGCTTCTTTTTGCCCCGCATCAAACTGGAAATGGCAAAAAGGACAGCAATCTATTAAAATATCTGCTTTCGCATCCCTCATGTTAATTATTTTCTCGCGCGTGAAGTCGGCTGAAAGTTCCCTTAAAGCCCCTCTGACTGCGCCCCCAGCACCGCAACAAGAATACTTATCCTTGTAATTAACGCTTTCAGCGCCCGTTATTTCGACTAATTCGTCTAGAAAAGTTGGAAATTCATATTCACCATTCCACGGTCGCTTGTCGCTTGGCTTCACAATGTGACACCCGTAATGAACTCCTACCTTTAAATCCTTAAATTTATACTTGATTTTATCTTCTATTCTATCAATACCAAGGTCTTGATAAAGTACTTGGACCAAGTGTTTTGGTTCTATATTCCCCTTGAATTGGCGCCCTATTTGTCTTAAATATTCATTTATGTGTCTTTTTTCATCTTGATTTTCGTTGAGTTCGTACCAGGCGTCTCTTAGGGATCCATAACATCCATTACACCCAGTTACTATATCAACACCCATTTCTTCTGCTATGCAAATATTTCTTGCTGCTATAGCTTGCCAAGTTGGAATGTGAAATCCGCGAATCACGCCTGGAGCTGGACAACACGATGCACCGTTCATTTCCAAAAGTTCAATATCTAATTCTTCAAAAACTGTTCTAATGCTGCGTTCAATTTGAGGATACCTATTTGGCATGATGCATCCTAAAAAGAAACCATACTTAAGAGGGTTCATTTTATTTTCCCTCCTGTGCGTTTTTACTTTCTTTAGCTTGAAGGGCATTATCCAACAAGGATCTAAAACCTGTTAGGTCCATCAGTTTCTGACATTGTTCTAATTGTTTTGGAAAGGAATGAACCGTAGGTGGTAGCGGTGGTAAGTCTAAAGAAGCTCGAAGGTCCCTGTAATTTTGATGCCCTTCTGCGTTAACAGGTGCTGCGTGACCCGTGGCGTAAAATAATTTATCCGCCAAGGCAAGATGATCTCCTAAAATGAATCCATTTTGTACTGCTATATTCCTAAGCTTTATGATCATGTCCGTGACAGGGATGTTCCTGGGACAACGCTCGTAGCAGTAATAACAGGTCGTGCATTCCCAAATATCAATATCTTGCAAGATAGAAAGATCTCCAATCAACGCCCTACGAATGGCAGAACGAGTGCGATATGCCGTTCTTCTCCCTGAAGGACACCCTCCCGTACATGTGCCGCAGTTAATGCACGAGCGTATCCTTTCCAAACCCGCCTCTACAAATTGTTGAGAGATTTGTGAATTGATTTTATCAATTTTTTTTCTTTTAATATATTTTGCAACATTTTCGTTCAATAAATTATCAGTCTCCTAAAAGATTTTTCGTCGACTTCTCTGCAAATCATAATGTAATATCAAATATATAAGTTCTTGATTTTTATTCTGTTCGTAATAGATAGAATAGAATTTGAAATTGACTCGTTCAATATCCTCTATGATGCATTTAAATAGGGTTCTTCAAGATAGAAAATTATGGATTCATTTCTGAAGGAGACGATACCTTGAAAAATATTGACAAAAAAGTTTTTCAAAAAATCGTGTTTTTTGTTGGTATTATGATATTTATCATTGGATTGATTGTAAATTCATTACCTCCCTCGGAGATTAAAAGAGAAAATTCTGAAGGTTTTACTTTGGCTCAAGACGAATATAGGGCCATTCATTTAAATCCTGAACTTACTTCTAATGAATATGAATTTAATATTTATTTTTTTACGGAATTGGATGGACAAGCAAATTGTTCGGTCGTGTTTCTACTCAATTCTGAATATTTGAGATTTTTAGACGAAGGTTCAATGGAAAATGTTTCTATTATATATGTCATGGATAGTCAATACGACACACTAGCGGATTCAATAGGTTATTTCGGTACTTTTTCGATTACAGCGAGCGACACTGTATATGTTCTGTTTATTAATTTAGGAGAAGCGACTCAAGTGTTTAATTATGGTTATTATTATTCTATTAGTACACCAAGCTTTTTTTACGGCGTGATCTTGATGCTTTTAGGTACTGTAATCGCATTTAGTGTGGTTATTTGCTATTTAAAGGGATGGAAGAGGTATTTATCAATTGGTATATGCATAAATTCGTGCGTTTTCTTAATTCGCATTGCCGTGCTACCGCTTAATTTTTCCGAGACTTTCGAAATGACCTCAATCTGGGATCTCTTACATCCTGAGATGTATCGGGATTTTGAAGCGTATTACATCGGTTGGGCAGAATTATTCAAGAACGGCGTGTTTCCGTATTCTCCACAATATTATTATTATGCTTATGGCCCTCTTTTCATCATCACGATAGGGATTTTTGCTCTCTTACCCTTTCCCATATGGAGCGTTGCCATACCTCTATATTTGTCAAATATTGCCACGGGGTATCTAATTTATTTGATCTCTCGAAAACTAACGGACAACGAGAAATATTCCATATACGCAATGATGCTTTATTTCTTCAATCCATTCACCTTGATGTACTCGAGTTTTTCATGGCTAAATTCATCCTTATTCGTGTTTTTCATAATATTATCGTATTATCTAGCTTTAGAAAGCAAGCATAAATTGTCGATGGTATCATTGGGAATTGCTGTCATGTACAAGCAATTTGCGCTCGTCTTTTTCCCACTCATTCTCCTGTTGGCGATTAAAAATGAGAAAGAAACAGAAATAAAAAAAAAGTTGAAACATTTTCTCCTGTTTTCATCAATATTTTGCTCAACAATCTTGCTGATTTCGCTTCCGTTTTTAATCGCTAACTTCAATTCGTATGTAAATGGTTATATTATTAGCACATTTTACTCAATAGATTATTTTTTCATCAATCCAATATATATAGGGAGATCAGTAAATTTTACTACTTTTTTCGCATTAATTGGAAGCCCAGAGTTCATCATTCTCGGTCTTGGATATCTACTCATATATTATGTTTTATTAGGGGGAAGTAATGGAATTATTTATCTCTCTTATCTGAAATATCAATCATCAGAACGAATTAATAAAAAAAGAACATTAGATCCTTCGCTATTCGCTCAAGCAATCTATTTATCAATATTTATTGTCCTAAGTTTTCAATTGTTTTATCCCCGAGGTA
>JBHLMB010000282.1:0-4724 GCA_048938565.1 Promethearchaeota archaeon
TTTAGTTAAATTTCTCCGATATCAAAAATATCACTAGAAAGATCGACCTCTCTCCGAGAAACACTTGAACGATAATTTGGAACGGTTGGTCTTCCAAAAATTTGTGGAGATTGAATTCCAGTTATCAAAAGCATTACTCTTAGAAATCCATCAAAATCATCAGAAACTCTTGCGCCCCAAATAACCATGGCATTGCTGTCCATTTTTTCATAGATCTTTTTAGCAACGGAATTTGCTTCTGAAAGAGTCATATCATTACCACCACACACATGAATTAAAGCCCCCTTTGCCCCCTCTATACTCACATCAAGCAGGGGTGTATTAAGAGCATCATTTATGGCCTCTTCGACACGGTTACCGCTTCCATTCGATTCTCCTATGCCTATAATTGCAACACCTCCAGTTCCTAAAATCGTTCTCACATCAGCAAAATCTAGATTGATCAATGAAGGAAGAGAGATCGTTTCTGTAATTCCCTTAACCATTGTGGCTAAAATCTCATCAGCAACACTGAAAGCTTCAAGTATAGGCAAATCCGGAGCAATATCTAATAGCCGATTATTATCGATAACAACGAGAGTGTCTACAAACTGTTTTAAATTATCCAACCCCCGTTGTGCTAATTCAATTCTCCCGATTTCTGTTTTAAATGGTAGGGTGGCGACTCCAACGACAATTGCGCCTTCTGATTTAGCGATTTCCGCTACAATAGGAGCGCTTCCTGTACCAGTTCCTCCACCCTCCCCACAGGTTATGAATACAAGATCTGATTCTCGGAGTATACTTTTGAGTTCTTCTCGGGACTCTTCAGCGGCAGCCCTTCCAATTTCGGGATTGCCACCAGCGCCCAAACCTCTAGTTAAATTTTTTCCAATGAGAATTTTGTCGTGTGCTTCTATCATTTCCAGATGTTGGTGATCAGTATTTACGGCAATACATTTTGCACCCATAATTCCAATTTTCATCAATCGATTTATGGTATTATTTCCCGCACCACCACATCCCATTATTTTAATATTTGCATGACCAACAGAATCATACAAATCCCTGTAGATTGCATCTCTTTTTCTTGCTTCTTTCAATATGCGTTCCATTTGATTTTATAACCTTTCTATAAAATGACAATTATGTGAAGAGTGGAAAGAAAGATACAAAAATTATAGTGATACAGGGATAACATCAAAAAAAATAGGGTATTAATTCAATGAGAAATCATGATCAATTTGATTATCAAATATAAGCTTGAAGACATTATCTTTGACAAGAATAATGTTTGGGAGAGAATAAGGAAACCTATTTGAAAATGTTAGATTATAAGCACCAACATTTACCACGAGAACGACATCTCCCTCGTCTAAATCATCTGTGAAAAAATAATCCTTTGCAAGGACATCCTGATCTGACGGGATGATTCCCGCAATCGATGTTTTATACTTATGGGGATTTTCAATTTTAGATGTGTTATAAAAACGAAGTGAACTTCGAGCGAATTTAGGACAGATATGATTTCCTATATTTAAAAAAATCCATCGATCCTTAGTTACCTTTACTATATTTGTAACAAACAATCCCGTGTCGCCAACAAAATATCTGCCAGGCTCAAAATATATTTGTTTATAATTTATTCCTCGATATTTTAGACTATCCCGGATATTTAATGCAATTTTTTTTAGTTGTTTCTTAGGCATTACGCTAGCTTCAGGAAATCCTCCCCCGAGATTGATATTTTCAATGTGAAGACCAATTGAATGTAATTTTAATAAATTACTTTCAATAATGTCTATATTTTTCTCGAATTGTTTACTATTATTCATTTGAGTCCCGTAATGGGCTAAAATAGTCGAAATTTCTATGTTTTTACTTTTTTTTATAGCATTTTCTATTTTAATAAGATTTTCATTGTCTAAAGTAATTCCAAGTTTTGCTCCATATCGTTTGGAAATAATTCTGATGCAAATCTTTTGTTTTACACCCAATTTCTCAGCAATAGCATTTATCTTATTCAAATCATTAATGTTATACACTATTATTTCTCTTACTTTATTTTTCATACTGAATAATATCAATTCTTCGGGCATATAAGGTCCGCCAACTAGAATTCTTTCTGGAGGAACTCCAATCTTAAGTGCTAATTTTAATTCTGGCAATCCTATAACTTCAGCCCCTATTCCCTCAGAGCTAATAATTTCACAAATTTCAGGAAGAAAATTTGCCTTAAAAGAGTAAAATCCTTGAAAAGTTTTAAAAACGGACTCAAATACATCTTGGAAAACTTTTAGATTTTCTCTTAACCGATTTTCTAAAAATATCATAATGGGAGTACTATATTGTTTAGTCAAATCCTTGAGGGAAACCTTGTCAAGATAAATTTCTTGCTCTTCTTTTGTTATGTAGCTATTTCCTCCAATTCTTTTCATATTAATTCATTTTATGGTATTAGATTTTTATATATTTTATCGTGTTTTTGGGCAATTACATCCCAAGTATGGCACCTTTCAACTTTAACCTTTCCGTTATTTCCGAGTCTTCTCCTAAGGCGCTTATTCTTCAGTAATCTGATGACTTTTTCTGAAATATCTTTGGGATCGTCAAAATTAACTAAAAGGCCGTCATTATCATTTTTAATCACTTCAGGGGTTGCTCCGATATTAGCTCCAATAACGGGTTTTCCGGCAGACCAAGCTTCTAAAAAAGAAATACCAAATGCGTCTGAACGACTTGGCATTAGATAAATGTCCGCTTCTCTGAAAGCCGCTATTTTTTTTTCATCGTAATATCCTTTTAAATTCTGCGGTGTTAGATTAATGATTCTGACGCTTGGATTTTTTTTTATCCTTGAAAGCTCTCTATTATAAGCAATTGTTCCCGGTCCTATAAATACAAAATATACTTTTTTATATTTTTGTAAGATATATGGGATTGAATTTAATATTGAAATTGCTCCTTTTTCAAAATTTTTATATCCACAAAAGAGCACCATTTTGTAGTTTTTTTCGTTTTCTAGAAAAAATTTTTCCTTGAATTGATATTTATGAGATTTCCGATGTGCCATTAAGCTAAACATTTCGAAGTCTACGCCCATCGGAATAACTTTTATTAGTTTCTTTGAGACACCACCAATAGTGCTTAAGAACTCTTTTTCCGTGTTAGTGCATGCGATTAATAAATCAAATTTTTTTAAAATTTTCATTAAATCTTGATTCAGATAACGAGGATTTGAAATATGAAAAAATGGAGTTATTATTACAGGAACATCGAAATGCTTTCCAAGTAATAAACTAATTAAGATATTTAAATAGGGATAATATGTCGTGTGAATGAGATTGAATTGAAATCTATCTAATTTGAGGTAATTATCCAAGAGATTTAGTAAAAAAGGGCCGTTTTTCAAAATCTCTTCTAACAAGGAATCATTTAAATTTAATTCCTGGTATGCATCTATCTTTTTAATTTGATTAACCATATCGCTCAAAGACTTATTGTAAATTACAGGAAACCTGCTAACCTTAATATCATTAACTTTTTTGAAATTTATTTCCCGTTCCGTTATTATTTTTCCCGTAGGTGACCTCAAGGCTTTAAAGTCAATTGCGTTAGATGTAAATATTTCTACAAGATATCCATATTTTGTAGATAAAATTTCAGCCATTCTTTGGATGTAAAACTCCGCTCCCGATATTGAAGGGAAATACCTTGTTGGAAAATATAATATTTTTTTTTTGAACTTGAAGTCAATTCTTTAAATTTTTTTAGTTTTGTAACATATATTGGGACAAATGTCTAAAGATTTATTAAATCAAATTTTTCTGATGGTTGTAGAAAAAGGTCTTATTGATGATGATTTTATAAGATACTTAGATACTTTATTTCTAGATAAATCCACTAACATTCTCGAAGTAATTCAACGAGGTTTTACAAAGCGCTTATATATACCGTCAAATAGGGTTGTTTGGGCAATTAAAGCAAAAAAAAGCACCAAGACATATTTGATCTATCCAAGAATTTATTGTTCGTGTCAAGATTTCTATAAATCTGTTGTAATTAAGAGAAAACGGCAATTTTGTAAGCATATTTTAGCTCAAACAATATGCGAAGCATTAGATAGTTTTATTACAGAGAAACTACATGATGACGATTTTAAACTTATAATCGATGAAACCATTTTAAATATGTAAAATTTCTGCTTTTAATATAGATTGTTGGATTAATTCTTTTATATTAATTCGAGATTCATTTAATTTTATTTCGTTTATTTTGGCATGGGTTTCTGGAAACTTAGGATTATATTTACAACCGGCAGATTTTTTTGAAACTGTGTTATATGTGTTTATTCTCTTGTTTATATTTATTACATCTTCTTTATTATATCCTATTAAAGGCCTTAAAATGATGTGATCTCTTATAATTTGGTTATAAACATAGAGATTATCTAGTGTCTGGCTTGCTTGTTCTCCAAGAATGTCTCCCGTTACAATAAGGGGTGTTTTTTCAATTTTTCCGAGTTCCTGAGCAATGCGGATCATAATTCGTTTACAGAGCACGCAAGTTAACTTTCTATCACATTTTTCTACAAGAAGGTCTAAATTTGGATCGTGGTTTATGAAGTAAGATTTGATTTTTTTATTGTTAAATTTTGATAAAATTTGAAGAATGTCAACAATTTTATTTTTCATAGAATATAAAGGGTCATCATAAGTAAGAAATGACAAAAAAATGGGCTGGAA
>JBHLMB010000283.1:0-1426 GCA_048938565.1 Promethearchaeota archaeon
AGCCGATATTAATAAGAGAGTTTGCAACATTGCTTTCATAATTACTAACTTTAGACAAACCAATTAAGATTTGATTTTCACGAATTATTTCAAGGCGTTGTAATCCTTTTATTCTTGCCATTTTTTCTGAAAATTCTTCTTCTATTTTTAAAAAGGAATAGATTTCTTGAATATCAATTGTATCACCGAGTATCGATGTAAACCTAGTGAGAGTATTATTATTTGCATATTTAAAAAATCCTGAATCTGTCAATATACTCGATAAAACAAGCCATTTTACATGATCAGGTATACTTACTTGGGTGTTTTGATAAATTTCGAATATTACTTCGGCAGTTGAAGTATAATTCTCCATTATAATATTTAACGAATCTAAATTCTTTCCATCTTCTTCATTAGCCCATAAATGATGATCGATAAATACATGTGGAACTGTGTCAACTCCAACGCAATTTAACAAATCAAGGTTGTTAGTATCTAAAATTAATATAACATCTATAAGACTAAGTTTTACATCCTCTTCGAGATAAAAATCGTTATCTGGAAATTTAAGTTTTATTTTAGCTAATACTGATTTTGCAAGCCTTGTCATTTCCGAAAGATATATTCGGACTTTCTTTTGAAAATATTGTTCTAAAAATTCTTTTAGGGCAAAACAAGAGCCCAGACCATCGACATCAGCAGGTTCGTGAGTTATAATTAAGATATTTTTGTTTTTTAAAAAAGCAAGAAGATTTTTGAACTTAGATTCTAGCATATCCCTTATCTGACTATTTTTGTTGAAGTTCAGATTGTAAGGATTTTTTCATATTTTCAAGCGTTTGAAGGCTCCGTTCTTCCTTTTGTTTGACGGTCTTAATTCGCATTTCCGTAGATATCTTTAAGCTTTTTTTCTCATCTAGTAGTTTATCTCTAGTAGTCCGAACTAATATACCCCCCATTGACTTGTAAACTGTCGTTTCTGGTGTTGCTTTTTCCAATTCTTCTATCGCAAGCTCAGTTTCGTTTTTTTGAGATTGTAAAAAATCGTGAGTATTGCGTAAGTTTTGCAATTGGATTTGAAGGTTTTGAAGGTCAATAATTTTTTTTTTTACATTTTCAGGTAGATTATCCAAGTTTGCTCCCATATTTAGGTTCACTTTTATTTTATTGATAATATAAAATTTTTAATATTCTATACAATAAATTCTTTTTTATTAAGTTAGATTAATAGGATTGTATGTTTTTGCCTATTTATTGCATAACTCTATAGTATTGGAAATAATTTTTCCAAGACCTATGATATCGCTTACGGTAGCCCTAAAAGCAGTAATATCAGAGCATGATATCTTGAAAAAAAGGGAAGATCCTATCTTCTCCATATGTACTTTGGATCTCTTTGTTTGTAACTTATTAAATTCTGGGAGAAATGAATTATAGGAAAAAT
>JBHLMB010000283.1:1436-4711 GCA_048938565.1 Promethearchaeota archaeon
CTCTCTTGAGAGTTCTCAAAGACAAATTCGATTGTTGATTCTATTGAAAAAGAGTTTTGTTGTGGCATTATTGATCGATTTCTAACTCGCGTTGTTTACGCTTTGCGACTCTAAAGGCCTCTGCACCCCGGGGTGTTTCAATATAGTACGCACCGCCAGTAAATTTAGCGTTGCATTTCTTACAGAACCAAATTCCCACAGATTCTCTAAAAACGTGACCTTTCGTTTCGCAACGAGGGCACTTTATATTTCCCTTCATTTTTTCAGCTATCAAGCGCCATTTTTTCCGTACGTTGGATCCGTATCTAGCTTGAAATTTACCCGAAATTCCAACCTTTTTTGTTTTTCCCATTATTTAGTCACGATTTTTTAGTTATAATATGATGTATTGTTAAAAGAAGCATAAAATAAAAATTTTGGTGTTGAAACACCAAGCAAAGAATTAGAAAATAAAATATTAGTCCTTTTGTACGATATACTGCCATAAATCAAGATCTTTTCTCAAGATTTTGCCTTTTTCCATAGCTTTTCTGGTAAGCATCTTGATTTCCTCCATTGAGAAAGTAGCGGCACCACTTTTTTGCATCGATGTGACCTTGTTTTCGCTTACAGAGATCGTAAGTTTTCCATCACAGATGAGTTCCTCCGATAAATTCGGATCCAAAAAGATAATATTATCAATTTTTCCAAATGTTATAGCAAATGGCAACTCGTTTACTATGTCTTTTCCAGTTAAGTAATTTCCTGTCCATTCTAAAGCCCCATCATCGTTTATTTTTCCTTCGGGAATATGAGACGATATTAAGGAAACCAAGGAGCCTATTCCACCGCAATCTATTAAGTTTCCCCCGTAGTTCATCACATACATATCAACAAAAAGAATATATACTGCTTCATCCTTTTTAATGCAGAGTTTTTTTGTTTGAACGCAATCTGCATGACGTATTCCTCTATCGACAACTCTCGCCAGTTCAATTGATTGTTCGTTTGGAGGGCCTCTTTCAAAGAGGGGAGAAGCTATTGGAAGTAGTTCAGCCATTACAGTACATACTCCTTCGTCCGGAGTGTCCGGGAATGGAGCTCCTATTTCGTATTTCAAGCCTGAAATGATCCTTGATTCACCTAAAGAAACATCTGAAGAACCTTCGGCAGATTTGATAAGAGCTGCTTTTATGTTAATATCCCTATATTCCCATAGATCCCTTCCATCTATCCTTTTATCTTTCTTTAAGTTATCTGAGACATATTTTCGCTCAATCGCTGATATTACCCTCTTTACATTTTCCATTTTTATTCATCTCCTCCATTTGTCTCTTTTTCCTTGTCTTTGCTAGTTTCTTCTTGAATCGCAAGGTATTTACTCTTAAGAGCATCGATTTGCATTCCGTATATTTTCTCCAATGCTTCTTTCGCTAAATCTAAAGTTGTATTGATCTCTTCTAAAGTCATATCACCATCAAATTGCAATAAGGATAATTCATTATTAAACCACGTCATTGCGCAAGGTAAATCCGCTTCACCAGCTTTATCTTCAATCCCAGAAAGATCTACAACTATTTCACCGTCAATCTTTCCGCAAGCAACGCTAGTTACCAAGCTTTTCATTGGAATACCTGCATCTGCCAGAGCAAGAGCTGCTACCGTAGTGCTAGCGCATCTAGTCCCCCCATCTGCGTCTATAACTTCTATAAATACTTCAAAACTTGTTCCAGGATACAATTCTAGAAATAAGACGGGTTCCAGACAATCGGAAATAATCATAGAAATTTCCTTTTCTCTACGACCTGGTGCAGGTCTCTTGCGTTCAAATACGGAAAATGTGGTCATCCTATAAAAAACGCGCAAAATTCCCTTGTCTGGTTTTGCTAGATGATGTGGATGCACATCTCTCGGTCCGTAAACTGCCGCAAAAATCTTATTATTACCCCATTCTAAATATGCTGATCCGTCTGCATTTTTAACAACGCCTACTTCCATTTTAATGGGTCTTAATTCTTTTTTATCCCTACCATCTAGTCTTTTTCCATCTTCCCGTAGTAATTTTTTAGGGTATTCATCATTAATCACTAATGGCATTTAGTTCAAACCTCTTTTTTGTTTTTCTGTTTTTAAAAATTCTTGAATTCTATCTGTCAATCCAACTGTGTGAGCTTCATTTGCTATTTTATCTATTGTTTGTATGAGTAATTGTTCTGACTCTATATCATCTCCTTTGAGCCAAATCCGACCGTTTTGGGTTACAAATATATTACAATTTGTCATATTTTTAAGCATTTTTATCATAGAACCATTTCTTCCAATAACTCGAGGTATGGAATTGGGTCTGATTGAAATAACTGCTCCTCCCATTTTTTGTCCCAAATATTTACCTACTGTTGTTAATTCTGGACTATTTAACCGATCGGCTGAAAGAACTTTAACAATTAAGACATCTCCTATTTCATATTTTTCCGTACGATCATCACTACGACCGTGATGTCCCCCTCCTCCACTAGATCTTCCAAACCGACCTTTTTCTTTTTTCATCGTATTTTTTGGTTTAAGATGTCCCAGGTCTTTTGCATTAATATCTATTTTATATTTAACAGGGTTTTTATCCACCACTATACCCAATACTTTATCACCAGAGCGTGGAGTATAGAATCCTCTGAGTGGAATAACATTAATATAATTTTTTCTTATTTGTTTCAAACCAATAGATAGGGATATTATTTTGTTCTTTTCCTTGTTAAAGATTGCACTCCTTCCGGGTAAATAATTTTCTGTATCATCGGACAATATTTCTCCAGGAACGACGATTTCTCTCTCTGTCGTTTCACCTTCCTCGAAATCATCTTCATTGTCAATATCGGGTTCTTCAATTTCCACATAAATCACACTCTTTATTTTGTTGCTATATCAATAACATACCAAAAATCAATTTAAAACTTGTATTAGGATTTTAAGAGTTTGATTTGTACTCTACCATGAGTAAATTTGTTTAATTTATCGATTAACTCCATTTGTAATCCTGCGGGTAAGCTCACTACAGACACCCAAGATCCGTCCTTTTGCCACTCTTCTTGTTTTATTTGTGCGTATTGGGCTACAATATTATAGCCTTTTGCGGTAAATGATGAAGGTAATTTTATTGCTATTTTAGTCTGTTCCATCCTGATTGGTATTATCGCTTGTAGTTGTTTAACTATATCATCGACTTGCTCTTCAGCATTTTTCATAATATCGATCTTAACACGTGCTTCTTCGATTGCCTTCTCAATTCTTTGGGTAGGATG
>JBHLMB010000284.1:0-4704 GCA_048938565.1 Promethearchaeota archaeon
ATGTAATTCATTTCTTTTTTTTTTTGCTATAAAGAAAAAAGATTTTTTTTAATAAGGTTATTACATGTTGAAAAGAGTAATTAATCCTATCATAGAAGTGAATACTTTTTTAAGAAAAATTGATAAAATTTTTTAAATTCTCTTAAATATAATACTCATCTCATTTTGGAATTAAATGAGCATAAAGTAATCTCTTCATATTTTGGGAGGGTAGTCTAGCCTGGTATGATTCTTGGTTTGGGACCAAGGGGTCGGGGGTTCAAATCCCTCTCCTCCCACTTTTTTTAAATAAAAAAAAAAATTCTAGTCGATTTTTTTAAGAAATACTTGTTATCAATGAGAAAAACGCTACTATAAAAAAGAGAAGACAAACAAAAGCAATAAATATCATAATAATATAACCATATTTAGTTTTTCTCAATTCGCTCTTTTTCAGGAATAAGTGAAAGAATAATAAAGATAATACAAGTTCAAATAAATATAAAATAACAAACATTGCAAGAAATACATATTTATGCCCCCAAGCATCTGGTATTCCGTATATATTGTAATGTATGGGAATAATTTCAGGGAGAAAGGGATAAAATAAGAAGAGCATAATTACTGAGATTAATATAATTGATAATGTAAGGCGATAAATTATAATCGTGCGTCTTTCATTCTTTCTGGATTCCTTTTCATCTTGAATAAGTGGTTTTTTTGGATCAACTTGATTTTCCTGAATGGTCGATTGTTTAACCTTTATCCTCGAGATAAATCCAATAGAATCTTCTGGAGTTATACCAATAAATAGATCTTTTCCTTTGTTGTTTTTCACATTTATAAAAATCAAGTTGTTTAGTTTAGTCGCAAATAAGCGAACGCTTTCAAACTTTCCATCTAAAAAGAGCTTGAAACGGCCAGCATAATATCCCGGAAGGGCAACACCAAGCGTTCTTATTCCCTTGTATTTATTATTTATCGGCCTGCTTATCATATAAATTGTATTGTAAGGGATAGTCATTTTGAAAAAACCACTTTTGAATATCAAGATTTCCTCATCAAGAATGTATCTCATACCATAATATCCCCAAATAAAGATACAAAAAAGAAGTGAAATAAACACGAAAAATCCTAAAAATGTAAAAAATATTGGTAGAGAAGTAAAAATCCATAATAAAATTTGGATAATAACAAATATAAGTTCAAAAGCGATTAAAAAAATTGAAATATACATGCCACCACGAGTCTTTATGGGATTAAAAATGATATTATTCGCTTTACTATTTTGTTCCATCAATTATACAAAAGGAAATCGCATAAAAAAAAGTACGCATTCAAGGGTTTAAGATTGATAGAACCATAACATAATCACAAATCAGTCATATATAGATTTTTTTATTCCACATTCATACCTACCAACAACTATTTAGCTTTCAGATCCTAATTTAGATCAGATGATTTCAAATAAAACAAATTCATTGTTGGACAGTTCTATTGGACAAGTATTTACTCCTTTTTATGTGGCAAGATTTATCGTAAAAATGGCAATGAACCACATAAAGAGCAACGATATCAAAGCCCTAGAGCCTTCAGCTGGAAAAGGCGTGTTCATTGAATGTCTAATAGATATTGGATTGAAGGATATTACTGCTTATGAAATTGATTCAAATATGGGCAATTATCTTTCTTCGAAATATCCCGATGTGAAATTATTAAATGAAAATTTTCTCAGCGCGAGTGAAGAGGATAAGTACGATCTTATCGTGGGAAATCCTCCTTATTTGGGGCAAAATTATAATTCGGCGTTATTTCAAGAATATCGAGAAAAATACCCCCTATGCGAACGATTTTTCACGGGAAACATGGACTTATTCTACTATTTCATACATCAATCAATTTCGAAATTAAAACCAGGAGGTATTATCTCTTTTATCACGACAAATTATTGGATTACAAAATCTAAAAAAACTGGAATAAAATTTTTAAAACCACACCTGTTAGATGAATGCTATATTCTTGAATATATCGATTTGTCAAAATTAACAATATTTAAAAACGCCCTTGGGCAGAAAAACTGCATTTTTATACTTCAAAAAAAAACAAACACAGAAAAAATAAATCAAACAGATAAGACAATCAATATTACAACGATTAATATAGAGAATAATAAGAAAGGAACAGATAGAAACAAGACCAAAAAAATATTTGAATTATTACTTGAAAAGAGTGATTCACCAAAAATCATTCGTTATGTATCAGCAACAACCAATAAGGAATTAAATCCCGAGGGTAGTTGGTTTCTCCTAAATCCAAAATCCGTGGCTGAAGTCGTTAATAAAATAGAGAATAAGTGCGTTAAGGACAATAGAGTCGTAAGATTAAAGGATTATTTCGCAATCAGGAATGGGATTATTTTCATCAAGGATGATATTTTTATTCTTTATCTAAATAAAAATATGAAGATTAAAGAAAACGACACATATGTTAAAATCTATTCAGATTTTGTAAAAGTACCGAAGCAAGAGGAGTATATATTAAAAAGAATATACAAGAGTAAATCGATTAGCCCCTATGGTCATATTAAGGATAAGGATATTAGTCTTTGTATTTTTTTTAACAAGAACGAGTTCAAATCTTCAAGCTCGAAATCCCGGAACAGGTTACTTGAAAGAAAATACCCCGTATTATCAAGTTATTTGAAACAATTTGAGCAGGAATTACGAAATATATTAATAAACGCAAGAGAAAATCCAGACGACTTTTATTTCCCAAGGAGGGGTGCTTTTATACGCAATAATAAGCATAAAGATTTGATAAACCTCGAACCTCTTTACGATTCTAGCCCAAAGATATTTTTCAAGTTTGTATCTTCGGAAAATCAATTTGGTTATTCAACTAATTCTTATTATGCTACTTCAGATACCTATTTCGTTTGGCCAAGAATATCTGAAATAAATGAATATCTACCTTTTTATCTTGCATATTTTAATTCAAAGCTATTTAAGTTTTTGTTCAAGGCGAAGAACATATCAGTTAAAAGAAGTAAGACAAAGCTTGAAAATCTCTTACCAATCCCAGATTTTCAACTATTAAAAGAGAAGAAAGAATATAGTATCATTCAGTTGATTTTAGCGCTTTCAAGGTGGTTGACTGGATGCTATCAAGATAAATTCCTTATTGAATATGAGGAAGCACTAGAAAAGCAAGAACTCAAATCGATGATTTCCTTGCATTGGAAAAATACGAAACAAGACTTGAAAACCACACTTCAAGCAAAAAACATTGACCTAATTATTGATTTCATTGATGATTTGATATTCCACCTGTTTGACATAGAGGAAAGCAAAATCGATTTTCTGATTACTAAATATTACTAATTTTTTTTTGTTATGCTAATTTATCAATGAATGAAATGACTGAATTTGAATTTCCCCTTTTTGACGATGTTGGAAGCTTTCCGTTGTCCGAAAATATTGACTTAGAAGCTTTTAACAAGTATTATTGGATAGCTTATAAAGGTCTTACTAATAAATCAGATATTTTTGAAAATCGAGGTATTGCTAACTATTTTAATAATCCATTTCTTCAATCATTTCAGCATAAATTGAAAGCGGGAGTTGAAATAATAAATTTTCCCCAACATATCGATATGTACCAACAATTTTTAAAACCAATCAAGGATTACGAGAAAGAACCAGGTTTGATAGAATCTGATAAAGCAATCATTCCCGAAATGTTTGTTCTTGAGAAGTTCGCAGAAGAACATTTTGAAAACGAGGGGAAGGCCATTGAAGTAAAGATATGCATCACTGGACCAATTGAATTGTATCTTAAACAACATGGATTTACGATTTATTCAGATATGGCCCTAAATTACGCAAGGTCAGTAAATCATTTCCTAAAAAATTCATCGATCAACACGAAATACATGAAAACATCCGTCATTTCAATAGACGAACCTTCCTTTGGATATGTTGATCTAGCGAATATAACGAACGACGAAATAATTCAAGTTTTTGATAAATCCTTAGAGAACCTATCTGCAACAACTCAAATACACTTGCACACTCTAAATTTGGCTCAAGTACCCTTGCTCTCAAAAAATATTGATGTTTTGACTTGTGAATACGCTTCAGACAAGAGAAATAAAATACCCAAAAAAGATCTAGACCACCACGATAAATTCATGCGCGTTGGCATTACAAGGACTAACATTAATAGTATTATGGCTGAAAAGTTGGATTCTGGGATTAATTACAACTATTTTAAGACGATTGATGGAGTACTAAGCTTGATTGATTCAAAACAAACCATTAAAAAAAACTTGACTGACGCATTAAAACACTATGGAGATCGTCTCAGGTATGTGGGGCCAGATTGTGGATTATCTGGGTGGAAACCACCCCAGGTCGCTTTTAAACTGCTTTCAACTACAAATCAAGCCATTCAAGAAATAAGAAAAGAGTTTAACTGGCGAAAATAATCGCATTTTCTTTATTCGTTCTATAATGATACTATTTTAAATTCGAGCATCTATATCGAAGGAAAGAAAGTTGCAAATATGAAAATTGCAATAAAAAAAAAGAAAATAATTTTCTCGTTGTAAGTTTTTTACTCCCGCAACTATACCGCATACACCTGCGAGGGGTACAAGGAAACTGAACAAATTGATGTGTGTTCCAAATCCTATTATCCCTTCAGAACTACTTTCTATAGAAATAT
>JBHLMB010000285.1:0-4701 GCA_048938565.1 Promethearchaeota archaeon
TTTTCTAATATTGAAGAGATTAAACAGGAATCACAAGAGGGAGATAAAGGAATTATTAAAATCATATGGGGTATTATAAAAGCAAAAATAGGCGTAGATCAAACAAAAGGATTTTGGGAAATGGTTGTTAACATACTTAAACGCAATAATGTTGGATTAAAAGTGAAAGATGGTGAATACGAGTTTGAAATGACGAATCTCAACCTTAAAAAAACGCATTATTTAAACGATTTTCCTGAATGGATGATCCGACCTAGAAAGAGCGATGTATGAATTCAAGTATTGAGATGATTAGATTCAAAAGAAATTCAGATAGCTGTTACTAAATTTTATTCCTATCTGAAAAAGAAGTCATATCGTACTCAGAAAAATTTCAATACCTTACCAAATTGTTTTAAATACAAATAATTGAATGTAACCTGTAAAAAAATAAGTCTCACTCACTCACATCAGGTTTTTACATAATGGGAAAATCTCATAATAAGTGGAAAAAAAATTCCACTCAAAGCAAAATGGGAAAGAAAAATTCCCCTAGGAAAAAAATGCCTGTAGATTGGCACTATATCAAAGCCCTGAACAATCGAGGATACTTGCGATAGAAGCGCGGAGATGGTTTGTGTCACCGAGACATGGCCTATCGTAATATATACAAGAAAAGCTAGTTTCCCTTGCCCTTTTCTCGTTACGAAGTTCACCACGTAAACGAAAACAAGCTCGATAACAATCCGCATAACCTTGAAATCTTGTTACTGGAAGAACACGCGCTCAGGCATCGAAAGGCAAAGTCAAAGGAAAAAGAAAAAATAGTTTTCAAGCACGGTCAAAAATATGTGAGGCTTGCCAAGGCCGATAGAAAAAGGAAGGAAAAGAAAAAATCGATTTATATTAGTGGAAAGCGAGGAGGGTGGTATCCTCTAAAGTATTTAATCGTTCGAGATGGTTACATCTACGCTCCTGAAAAAATAATCTATAGAAAAATACCCTTATGATCCTTAAAAAACCTTAATGTATGTTCTTTATCATACTGATGCTCTAATTTTCAAGGTTTTAAAGAGAGAAGGATTCACGCTATAAATCAGTCCTAAGTTCAATTTCTTGACCAATTACTAAATAATTACATTAAACGCTTAGGAATTTATTCCACTGAAACTGATTAAAAAAATTTAAGGAAAATAAAATATGTTTCTTGTTTTTTATTATGGTGAAAAAAGAATCTTTTCTAAGTAAATTTTTAAAATTAAAAAAAAAATCAGAACGATGTAAAATATAAAAATTTAGATTCAATCCTAATGACCGTGCTTCCCTTCTGAAGGTTTTATTTTCAAGCTCATCTATTTGCTTATCCATTATTTTGATAGTTTTGAAGACGTTTTTGTAGAAAACCTTAAATAAAATCGACAAAATAAAACATAAAAATAACTTTTCAGGGTGAAAAATCCAATGAAAAAACAAAACAAAAAAATAATTAGATTATTTTTAATCATTAACCTTTTTTTCGCAATCTCTATGGCTTTTAACAGGATTTGCGATGAGAGGCAATGTTTAAATACAATCAATTTAAAACTAAAATCTAGCGTTCAATCAGTTTCTCTCGTTGAAATAGGACAATATTCCGACGCGTCCAACAATACTTGGGATGTTTTTGTATACGGTGATATTGCGTATGTAGCTGATGTATATGATGGACTTGAAATCATAAATATAAGCAACCCTTCCAATCCCGTCAAATTATCAAGTATTTCTACGGGTAATCGGGTATATAGCGTTTTTGTTTCTTACGATATTGCATATGTGGGGACTTACGATTCATCTCCTGAATGTCTAGAAATCTATTCTGTGAGTGATCCTTCCAATCCCACATGGTTATCTACGCTAACTCTCTCTCATCCGGGAGATTCTTTTGGGTGGGATGTTTTTGTCCAAGGGAGTATTGCTTATGTGGCTGAAGATTTTTATGGGGTTGAAATCATAAATATAAGCGATCCTTATGATCCCAAGGTACTGGGTAGAGTAGGAGACTATTCAGGGAAGACCCGTGGCGTTCATGTTTCTGGTAACATGGCTTATATGGTAGACGAGGAAAATGGAATGGATATAATTGATGTGATTGATCCGGAAAATCCCCGCATAATAGGACATTTCGACGGATCGATAAGAGATGTTTATGTAATTAACGATATTGCTTATCTATCAGTCGATAGCGGAGGTTTTAAAATCGTTGATGTGAGTGATCCGGGTAATCCTGAATTATTGGGTGAAACTTCAGAAGGCACGCGTTCAAGAGGTCTTTATGTAGAAGGAAATCTCGTTTATCTATGTGATTTAGACGAGGGTTTAATAGTCTTTGATATCAGCGATCCAAATCATCCAATTAAATTAGGCGACTATTATGACGGAGGAAGCGCAAATAACCTATTCGTATCAAAAAATCGCGTTTATGTGGCTGATCAGGAGGATGGATTGGAAATTATCGATCTAAATTATATTGGTGGACAATGGTTAGAACCTACGATAATAGGGAAATACGGGGATGACAATAACAATTCATGGGATGTAGCCGTGTGGGGTGATATTGCTTACGTGGCAGACGACTCTGATGGGCTTGAGATAATTAACGTGAGCGATCCATCAAATCCGACATTAATAGGTAAGTACGGTGATGATCATAATGATACGGTAGCTGTTTGTGTTTCGGGAGATATTGCTTACGTGGCGGATGGCGCAGATGGATTGGAGATAATTAACGTGAGCGATCCAACATCCCCCATAGAGTTAGGACAGGTTAATGACACGGGTAATGTGCATGGTGTTTTCGTATCTGGCGGTTTAGCATTTCTAGCAGACGATAATGACGGTCTTGAAATTATTAATGTTTCTAATCCCTCCAACCCTTCAAAAATAGTAGAGGATAATACATATAAATTAAAGGATGGAGAGGTACAAGTAGTGGGAAATATTGCTTTTGGAACTGGTGATAATAACGATCTCGTGATAATTGATGTGAGTGACCCGTCTGATCCTTACTTACTACGCAGGTTTACTGATGGTTACGCATCGTCTCCAACTCCAAATGGCGTGGGCGTTTTTATAACTAACGACATCGCTTATGTGGCTCAATGTGGCCATGGTTTGGAAGTTATTGATGTTAGTAACATGATTAGTCCACAACGTTATGGAAAATTTGGCGATACTTATAATAACACGCACGACGTGGTCGTTTCAGGCGGTATGGCATATCTAGCAGACGATGAAGATGGAGTGGAAATAATAAATGTGACAGATCTATCAAACATGTTTGAGTGTGGATCGTTTTATGATGGGGGTACGGCAAGGGGTCTTTGTATTTCAAGAAACATGATATATGTAGCTGACGGATCTCACGGTTTAGAAATAATCGATCCAGGTCAAGACAACGACGACGATGGTCTTTCAAATGTGAAAGAACTCTCAATCTTTTCAACCGATCTTAACGACGCAGATTCTGACGATGACGGTCTTTCAGACGGAGAAGAAGTTGTCGCAGGTGTTGATGGATATATTACCGATCCTAACGATGAAGATAGCGACAATGATGAATTGAATGACATGGAAGAATATTCTTACGGTACAGACCCAAACAACGAGGATAGCGACTACGACAAGATCTTAGACGGAGAAGAAGTTGTACCCGGAGTTGATGGTTATATTACTGATCCTAACGACGACGATTGCGACGACGACGGATTATTAGATGGCTACGAAATAACAAATAACACCGATCCACACGACGCCGATTGCGACGACGACGGACTTCTTGACGGTGCTGAGGTCATCACTTACAATACCGATCCATGGAATAACGATTCTGACTACGATTTGTTGCCTGATGAATGGGAGGTTATATATTTCTTCGATCCTAATGTTCCCAATGGAAGCGAAGATAACGATACGGACGGTTTGACGAATTACGAAGAATACTTGCTGGGAACCAATCCGAGATTAGAAGATACTGACGCCGACGGATATAAGGACGGATGGGAAGTGGATAACGGTTACGATCCGTTAGATCCAACCAGCCATCCAATACCGAGCTGGTGGGACCAATGGGGATTACCGGTTATGGTCTCCGTGGGCGGGTCAGTTGCAGGTGGGATCGTGGGACTCGTGTTTTTCTTGATCAAGCATAAAATGAAAAAAAAAATGAAAAAAAAAGCCTCTGGACAATAAATTAAGCAAGAATTACTTGCTATTATAAATCAGTTTTTTTATTTCTTTTTTGTATTAATACTCGCTGCTAAAATTTCTCAATCAAAAGCGACGATGCAACATATATTAAAAGCATCTAAATTGGTTTTTAATCTAAATCTCTTGCTTACCCGAACAAGCATTGACTTCATCTTGGTTACTTCCGATAAAATCTTGATAGCATGAATATAGGAAGGATTTCATACCTGTATGAGATAGTAACTTACGATTTTAACGCGAGATATCCTCTTCATTACTCTATCAACTTTAATAACTAAAAATATGGCATTGAAAAAAAATAGGTTTTTTTTAGTAATTTTATATTTTCAATGGATGTTATTCTGGGCAAGTGAAATGTCCTTCATAATCTCCATAAGGAAAGTGCTCACTGAGTCTTACGACTTGAGGATCTTGAAATGGCGTCTCTATTGTTATGACCCTTGATTTTGGTGTGTTGGGATTACCGTCACAATCTAT
>JBHLMB010000286.1:0-4693 GCA_048938565.1 Promethearchaeota archaeon
TCGAGTAAATAAAAATGACTGTTAAATTTATAATTCCCAAAAGGAAAAATGCTGGCAAAATTCTTGAAAAATGGGGATCTGAATTAAAGGAACTTTTCTGAATCTGTAGTGGCTGAGGTTACCAAAACCAAGAAGATAGCATTCCAGGTTAACTACATAGGCGAAGATAAGGTGCATGTATAACGTAAGAAGCACAGGTATTCAACCTTAACCTGCAGGGCAGCATGGTATAAAATGCCAGAAAGGAGGTGCTCGTTCATTAAAGGTAAATCTTGATAACCATTTATATTAGAAAAATAACAAAGGGTATATAAATCCATGTGGGTACTTTTTGAAGTATTATTATTAAAAAGAAGATGCTATACGATTTGATGATGTTTTAAAGAAAGACCTCGCATAATTTTAATATTGATAATAATTTAAATAGTATAAAAAAAAATAATTTAAATTGCTATAGCAGGCATCCGCAAAACAACATTATATTACTTATGGCAAGCGAATGTCCTCTCTTCCTAATCTTGACCACGATCCACGAATTCTCGCTTTTTCCCCTATAAGTCTCAGTTCATCTAAGGGCATCTCGAGATTCAATGCTCCAAACCATTTGATGATCGTTGATTCTGTAGAATATCGCTGTTTCGTTTATGAAAATAGTGGATTTTCCAAATAATGTCATTTCATCGGTGACCAAGAATGGACCGATTATTTTTAGGGGCACTAGCACAATGGTTTGAATAGAAAAAAGAACATTATAAACTATGATTAAGATTTCATCCTTATATTTTATTAAAAGTTAGCAGTAAAAATTTCTTCCTCGATTTCTTTTAAGAACGCAAGAATGAGATCTCTGTCACTGCTACTGCCATAGAGATTAACACTAAGAGTGAGCTCTTCCTTATAAGTACTCATTGCGAGCTGAAAGTGGGGTTTATATTTTATAGACCCACACAAAAAGGCATCACACGGCCGTATATCGCTAAAGTACATTCGGGTGGAATCCAGTATCCCTACATTCGTCATACAGATGGGGGGATTTTTCAACTTTGACCTTAAAATTTTATTTGCTTTTTCGCTTTTAAGCAATCGATAGACCAGGTTTAAAGCGATAAATCCTTTAATTCCGATATTATTGCTCTTTTTTTCTTCCATCAACGCTTTTACTTTGATGAGCGTGGTTTTAAAGTTCTCATCGGATCTACAATTTAGCTGCGTTATCACCGTTGATGTGAGATTAGTTAGGGTCTTAAAATTTTCAGCCTGTGCCAAGTAACGACGCATGTCGACCATCACGGGAATACAAAGCTCGTCATTTGAACCAAGTTCAAGTTTACGAGAAAGACAGCGATAATAAGCAGCTAATACTACATCATTTAGAGTTGCTCCCATCGTTTGGGAATAGCTTTTAATTAATCCGGTTTTTTCCAGGTCTATCTTTCGAGTAAGAATGAAAGGTCGTGTTTCCTCATCTTTACTTAATGGAAATTGATGATTTCCAGACCAATTATGTGTATTGTCTGACTTTTGTGATAAAAATGTTTTAAGCTTCGTCCCCCTTCGTACATTCTTAAGCACTCTTCGTATACTTCTATCTCCGGTTATCATACAAGGTTTATATTCTGAATCATCCGTCAGTTTAGAATAAATTTGGCAAAGGAAATATAAATACTCCTTAAAGCCTGCTGCGTCGCATATCATGTGATTCATAGAGATTGTAAGTGCAGGGGGATTCAAATCCAGATAGCCAATTTTAACTTGGGGGCCACGGGTTTCTTTGATGCGATAGACAACTTGCTCTTCGAATTCCTTCTTCGTATTGATAATAACAAATGCTTCACTAAAGTTCTCCTCATCTATACTAGTCCAATGAGGTTTTTCGCCATCAATATAGCGGGTTCCAAGGATGGGGATGGCTTCGATCGAATAAATGACCGCTTTTTTAAGTACTCCAACATCTAGTTCAGAATCGAATCTTAGGACACAATGCAGTGTATGGTCGTTAAATCCTGTAATGTCGAATAAAAGTTGAACTTGATCGAATACTTCTGCCTTGTAATCCATGATTTATACATTCTCAACTGTTATATAATTTTTATAAATAGTAAAAATAATACAATGCTTAATGAGAATTTTCTTGTTTTCATTAATTTCTTGATCATTTCTTTTCATTCGAAGACTCTTTTATGTTCTTTTTTTGAATAAATAATAATGATTATAAAAACATATAATTAAATATTAAACTTAATATAGCCCAATTTTTAATTTTAAACTTAGTTTAGATTGTCATTCGTATATTTTTGGCTAGGAGGGTGGAATCTCTTGGTTTTTTTGATCTAAAAAATGTGGATATTGGACGCTAGATCATATTTTAACAATGAATCCTAATGAGGATCCCGATTTTACGATCTTCCTAAGGTGGCAAGACAATATTATAGTGGTTGAGGTGATGAATTAACATGAGCATCGATTACGAGTCCATCATGGACAAGAATTTAACACTCGAAGAGTTTACCAAAAAGCTCGAGGATTTATATTCGAATTAATTTAATTAATTTTTTTCAGTGTTATCTAATTATAGTACGGTTTATTTGACTGCTTTTTTATATGAATATTGAGGAAAATGAAGATATTTAATGATCGCATTGCAACAGATCCTATGATTTTATCAGGCAAACCCGTCGTTAGGGGAACTCGGATACCAATATCTATAGTATTAACCATGTTGAGAGATGGTGCTTCTTTTCAAGAAATAATTGAGGAATATCCTCGAATTACAGAAGATGACATTAGAGCTGTTTTAGATTATTCAGCTTATATCGTAGATCATCCCGAAGAAGAGATAATTAATACCTAATAATTTTTTATGGGATTTGAAATGGATATTATAGCTGATGAATGCTTAGCTAAATCGACCATTGCAAGTTTAATAAAGATGGGATTTAATGTAGTTAAAATTGAAGATATTCTACATCAAGGTATTGAAGACGAGAAGATATTTGAATACGCCATTAGTAAGAATTTACCTATATTAACTCACGACCGTGGATTCGGCGTACTTCATCACTTCTTTCAAGGGACTCCACCAATAATTATAGTACTTCAAGTTGTATCTCCTCATACTAAATCGACTAACGCCCTCCTAGAAAAATCGTTATCAAAAATAGATGTGAGTCACCCTAAATACAGCGGGAAATTAATCATAATTTCTGAAAACAACATACGAATTAGATAAACCCTTTATTTTACTCACGATCCTGTTGAGGTGGTATAGAATAGCAAGCATCGATTACAGTTCCATCATGGACAAGAATTTAACGCTCGAAGACCTGCTACGGGACAATTATTGAATAAAAAAAATAACCAAAAATATCAAAACTAAAAAAAGTCATAATTATCAGCCATGAAAGGAGCTGCCTTTTTTGCCTTCGTAAAGTTTAAAAAGGTTCAATTTGCACAATTATCATACGGGAGCGACGATGTTTTGGGAGAAGAATGGGATAGGATGAGCTTGGGAGAAAATATTCCCTTGAGAGAAAAGATATTTTTGTCAGTAGCTGTGCCATATTTAAGACCATAAATCGACTTTTTTAGATTTTTAAAAAATTATATATTAATGTATGAATTAGAAGAGTAAAAAAAATGAATTTAATTTTTATTTATTTTCGATGTTTTTTGAAAGATATATAACCTAGACTCGTCGTTCCGACTATGACTATACTTACTACTCCTATCAAGATAAATACCTCAACTCCTAGGTCTACCCGCGAAGCAGCATACTTATTTTTTTCGGTTATTTCAAAGTAGCTGGGGCTCATATCATGAGTAGAAAGATTACTGGAATCTGAAATGCGAATTCGATAGGAATCTGTATAGTCAGTATAACTACTATTTAATGTCCAGGAGTAAGATCCATCATTCAATGTGTTTAAAACGATAGTGCTATGATATCTCCCCGAATGATAAAGATGAATATGTACATGAGATATGCTTCCCGTTGATGTCCACGTGATGTTTTGCGTGGTTCCTGCTTGCCATGAAGTTTTCTCTGTAGGACTCGTGATGGTAATGGTATCTACACCACCAGGAGCCGTAATCTGAAAGAATGTAGGGCTATACCCATAAATAGAAGGATTACTGGAATCTGAAATGCGAATCTGATACGAATCTGTATAGTTCGCATAGTAAGAGGCTAGCATCCAAGAATAGGACCCCTTATTTGAAGTACTTTTAGCGATGGTGCTATGATTCTTCCCTAAATAGTAGAGGTCAATATCCACATTAGTAATGCTTCCCGTTGAAGTCCAAGTAATGGTTTGTGTTGTTCCTGCTTGCCATGAAGTCTCGGCTGTAGGATTTGTAACTGTAATATTATCTATGTGAGTTATAGGGGTTATTTCAAAGTATGGACTAGAACTAAAAGTAGAAGGATTATTGGAATCTGAAATGCGAATTTGATAGTAATCTGTATAGTAAGTATAACTAGTATTTAATGTCCAAGAGTAGGATCCCTCATTCAGGATATTTCTAGCGATATAACTACGAATACCTAAATAATAGAGGTCAATATCCACATTAGTAATGGTTCCCGTTGAATTCCAAGTAATGGTTTGTGTAGAACCCGCTTGCCATGAAGTCTCGGCTGTAGGACTCGTAACCCTAATGATGTCTGGAGCGGTTATCTCAAAGGATGCAGGAC
>JBHLMB010000287.1:0-4673 GCA_048938565.1 Promethearchaeota archaeon
TATATTGTTCTGTTTTGTAATCTTGAGGGATAAAGACGCGATAGGCCTAGGAATGGGACAAGATTGCAAGATTAAGCATTTTCAAGATTTTAATAGTTCACTTTCTTACCATATATCTTTAAATATGGTGATAGTGGTTAGATAAGTAACTTCAGAAGAATAACCAATATGTATTGTTTATCACGAAGTTACCTTACAAGACTCTTCCTTTGTTGTTGGAATAAAGTAAGATAAGGAGGGCGTTGACTAGAATCTTACTTTAAAAGCAACCCGCCTTGGAAATACCATGGCGGGTCTAATTTTCGACAATAATAGAACTTTAAAGAAAAAAATTTCAATCGATGATATTATAACGCTCATCTAGCTTTATACCGCAATTAGAGCAATGTATCAGCGAAGTTTGAAATATAGATTGATTAAGGTTAATATATTTCTTCAATTTTTCTTGTAAAGCGTGATATATATCATTAAACATTTCGTTTTCGATGGATATTAGATTTAATTTTGCTTTTGAATACAAATAGAGCTTAATTGCCTTTCTTTTTTCATATTTTTTTCCAAAATATCCCCAATATTCTATATATACATCTGATTGTGGGAGATACCAATCGCATTTTATGACCTGCCCGTTTATCCTTATGATGCTTTCGTATTTATGCTCAACACCCTGTAAATAGAGATAATTATCAATTATCAGTTCACCTTTCGATCTAACGATATGCCCATCTAGGCACTTGAAAAGAGAAATTCTTTTTGATGAGGAGGAAGATTTTTTATGCTTTTTCAGAATCAAATAAAGCACGAAGAAAATAATAAAGAAGAGAAAAAAACCAAACAAATATAGAAGCGATTTCAACTTAATGCGTTAATACTTATAAGATTTTATGAAGGCATACAAATTAATTAGATTTAAACTCTTAAAGACTGTTAATTTTCTGAATTGTTGTATCCTTAGCACTTAATTTCCTCGAAAAATAACATTTCAATGCAAAAAATTGGTCCTTATTATTTTAAATACAGAAAAATAACCCATAATCTTAGAGCAAATTATTATGAAAAAAAATAATGGAGTTGATGTGAATTTGAGTAAAGAAGTACTTATTGTTGATCGCGCTTACTGGGAAAACATGAGGTTTTTAGAGCTCAAAGCAGCCATTATGCAAAGATATATAGAATTGGAAGCGCTCATAAACGACGATATTGAATAAATAACTGGTTTTATGACCCATTATACAAACCTCTTTCCTTGAATTAATTCATTAATTTAATATACTCGTAAATTTCACATCTTTTATCAAAAAAATCGTTTAATACATAAAAAACCTAACTTTTAAACATAAATCAGACCTTTTTATAACGATTAATTTTATAGGTATTGTTTTTCTTTATCAACATAATGACTGTGAAAGGGGTTATTTTTGATTTTGGATTTACTCTTTTCTATTTTAAAGAAGTTTCCATAGAGAAATACATGAATTGCTACAAAAAAGGTTTAAATGATTCAATAGAACATTTGAAGCAATCAAATATCATAAAAACTAATGAAATAACGAGAGAATTCAAGAATATTTTTGTTTCATCAAGAAAAGTTTTTTTTGAAAGAAGCAGGATTAATAATTTTGAATACACGACAGCATATATTTTTCAGCATGTATTAGAAAGACTCATCAATAAGGGACTTATAGCAGAAAAAAGCGCGCAAATTCCGTTTTTAATCGAGGAATTAGCGGATATTTACCATTCATACGAAGAAAATGAATGGATTCCCTTTTCATACACACGAGAAACATTGGATAACTTATCTCGGAAAAAAAAATTAAAATTAGCTGTCTTATCAAACCATCCTCACCACCGAATGATTCAAAACCTCTTAAAGAAATACGATTTTTGCCATTATTTCGATACTGTTATTACTTCAGCAAAATATGGCAGAAGAAAACCAGATCCAAGTATATTCATTCACGCTTTAGAAATGATGGGCCTAAAAGGGCACGCAGAAGAGTGCTTTATGTGTGGAGACGAGCATGCAGACATCGTAGGAGGGCACGAGGTGGGATTAAAAACGATATTATGCGAAAGATCGTACAAATTTCCTTTTGAAAAAGTAATAAAATTTGATGATTTTTTCCGTGTGAGCGATATTTCAGAAATATTAAATTATTTAGAATAAGTATTTATTATACTAATCTTATTAAATAAAATCTTTATATGCTTAATAGAATAGGTGACCCTGGGGGGATTTGAACCCTCGATTTTTAGCCGATCCTCATTTTTATTGAAGACCACTAGCTCCGCAAGCTAGCGCCCCATCCAGACTAGGCTACAGGGTCATAAGTATACTTGTTATAGAATTAATTAAAAGATTTTTAATTCAATAAATATAATACAACGCCCTAGTTAAAATTTTTGAAGAGATATTAAAAAAGAAGAAAAAAAATAAATTTTAAAGATTTGGAGATATTATTGTTCCTGTTTGGGTAATGTAGAGAGAACCATTAACGAATAGCTCATATTTATAATCAATTAGTAATCCAGGAATGGTAAAATACATGTTCCCTCCAAAACCCATAACATCGAATCTTTCTAAGGTTTCGTTGTTTAATAAAGTGAAAGTCACGCTGTTACTCGTCGTGAAGTTTTGGAGCGGTAAATGGCGTGATGGCACATCAACTAAGGTGAAATTGTTAAAGGCCAAGGAGTGTGAAAATGTTAAATTGATAGTTATCTGGTAAGGAGGTGCCGTGCTATTGTCGTTATCGTTTCTGATTAAAAATTCAAATTCCGTAAGATTATCCACCATTATTGAACCCATTGAAAATTCGTAGTAAATAGGAAGTGGTTCCATTATTGTAATACCGATGCAGTTCGAAAGGGTGTTATTGTATTCATTTGATGCAACAACAATAAAATAGTAAGTTGAACCATTTTCTAATTCAAGGTTATTGATGTGATATGAATTTGTTGTTAATTCCGAGTCTAATAATGTAATATTTTCATTTATTTCTACAATTGTTTCGTTAGAATAATACACGGAATAGCTTTCGGCCTTGCTGGAATTAGTCCAATAAATATAAAAGTCTCCATCTTCGTCCGTGCTATTTTCTGCGTATAAAGTAAAGGATCCAGGATCTCCAATGTTTAAATGCTCGTATGCTGATATGATGTCGTCACCGTATCCTACTTTTCTAGTAAAGGCTTCAACAAATCCCGTTAGTTCAAGAGATTGCTGATCTTCTTCGACAGTACTATAAGTAGGAATGTAGTAGAATAAAGTACCTCCTAAGGGATAGATTAATGTATTCCCTTGTCGAGAATCAGTTATAAGGGAAATATCTTGAGTGGCGACTGCTTCGTACCTATCCCTTGCAATTTGAGGACCAATTAGATTTTGAGCCGAATCTTTCGTGTGGTAAAATATGACTTGCCCAAAATGAGCACCATGTCTAACGACATACAAACCTGCTAACCGCGTTGCTTCTTGACCTAAGTATTCAACCAAGTCCATTCCAACATATTCGATACCGTCACCTAAATCGGTCTCGACATAAAATAAGTCTCCATCTTTAGGTCGCTCGTGAAAATCGTCTCCTCTTTTCCACGTCGTGGGATTAGTCACATGATATTTATAATATGCTTCTAGTTGCAATTCAAACAATGATTCGGGATACCGTAGTTGTTCCTCTAACCAAGTAGGAACCATTTGCCAATTATATTTGGTCATATATCCCTTCCAAAGATTATATGTTGGATCACTAGAGGATTCCACGAGGGAAGGATTTCTATAGAAATTCATAGTCCCATCAAGAATATCGATTAAGCATATGCCAAGAAATCGATAAATCGGCGTGGTTGAGTAGGAACCAACGAAAATCGACGTGTAAATTGAGACGGCATAGTACATCTTTCCTTCTGCCTTATTGAAAACCAAGTAAGGATCGTAATCTACCTTGAGGCCTGGAAGTAATATTTCTCTCACTCGCGTCTTTATGTTCCTATTGATGAGATATTGTTGTTCAGGATCTGTAGCATAAGCCAGGAGCCCCATATTAGCGGTAAACCAAAACGCTTCTAAACCCGTAAGAGTACCGTCTGGATCTCCAGTATATATATGGTCATTAGAAGGGCTTCCTTGCCAATCAGTGCCGAGTAAAATATCAGGATCGTAAGCTCCCGAACTCGACGACCGCTCGTGTTCACCAAAAAATATTGGATAATTTTCTGAAATGTTAAAGACTTCAGTCACATTGACGATATCCCCTGAATAGGTTTCCATTGCTAAAAATCCTTCAACATGGTCGTATAATTCAGTATGGATTTTTGTAGGATCTCCATCTATTTCTTCCCATTTTAAGGTTTTGGGAGCAACCCAATATTCAGTACCTTCGAAGTATACAATATCTGCATCGGCTAGACCTTCGAATGTTGTTCCAATCTCGGTTGCAAAGTATGGCACGGCATAAATTTGATCGTGCTGTCGAATTTGCGAGATCATTTCCTCATCAGAAGTTTGCGTAGAAGACGTGTAATTTTCTATAGGTCTTTCCTCAAATATGTCCAAACCAGCACATGTTTGCGTCCATGTGACTTGCCTTAAATATCCTTTGTTCCATGCCAGATCGTTCCAAGTACTCGTGTTATTAAGATTAATATAATATGGCACGCTTACAAACAAG
>JBHLMB010000288.1:0-4663 GCA_048938565.1 Promethearchaeota archaeon
TTACAACCTGTTGGATCGCATTTATGAAGTTTATTTTTCTTGATTATAACCTTACCTTCGATGGGTGAAGAAATTTTAAAACATTGAGTAGGGCAATTTTCTTGAATTTCGTAGAACTCTCGAATATGATGTCTCTCCCTCACCTTCAAGCAAAGTTGACATATTTCATTGTCTGATTCTTCTATGCAATTATCATTGTCTAGTTCGTAAAACGCATCAATTGTTGGATATTGTTCCATTGAAATATGATCTTTAGGCACGATATTTTCGTGAAAAGCATCGTTTGGGCAAACTATGGCGCATAACATGCAATAACAGCATTTTTCGTGGTCTATGATTATTTTTGGGTTTGATTCGTCCAAAATGCCTTGAGCAATCTCAGGGATTGGCCCCAATTCGATTGCATCAGCAGGACAAGCAAGTTTACATAGAGAGCATCCAATACATCTTGTAATGTCGTAAGTTAATTGTTTGTTAATATCCTTATACATCCAATTTAAAATGAACTTATCAGTTGTTAGTTCCAAATCTTTTTTAACTTCGTCTCTTGGTTCTTCTGCTGTTGATTCTTGATCTCGAGCGTCGTTAATCACGAAAATTCCTTCCATTCGTTAAAAGTTACTTATTATACTACTTTAAAATCTCTAAAAGTATAAAAAATTTAGGTGGATCGTATTTAAGAAAAATAAGTCTGACTTTCTCTGTCAAAATCCTTGATGTACTCCTCTGACAATCCATAAGGATTCAATTCTGGTGGAGCATAAATCATTTTTAGATTAGGAAAATTGATCCCTATTCCATTTTCCGCCAAAATTAAAGCTGGATCGCCCTTTTTAAATACTTGCTTGCTAATGTGGAGTGTTATTTCTCGACATTTTTTTTCTTCTAATATTCCAAGGGAGTGAATATATTCGTATAAGAGAATATGATAAGCATATGCTCTCACGATATCTTTAGGTTGCCCCTCAATGATATGTTCCAAGGCAGTTTCATTCATATAAATATCATTTCCGGGAGACATATGTAATCCACCGATGAATCCGTCTGTGGGCTTTCCTATTTTAACGAGGCCTAAATTTAACCTTGCTCGATGTCGTTTTAATACTTTTTTTACATCGCTCTTAACTTTTTCAAATATGTCTGGTAATTTCCTTTTGAGCACTTTCATATTCACGGTAGATTCACCAATTCATATATTAAAGAAATATAAATAATTAAAATGTGAAGAACCAATCATCGTCTTCCTCGTGAAGGAATCCCATCAATTTAGACAAGTCCCTTAATAAAGGTTGAACGGATACCCTGTTGATTGCTCGTAAGTCGTTATCCATATCGGAAGAGAACAAATCTTCTAACAAGTTATCGATATCAATCTTGTCGAAATATTTTTTAGGATTAAAAAATAAAGTAAAAAGGATTTCTTCTCCCAAATTGAGGCTTTTTCTAACGAGTTTTTCTTTAGTTCTTCTTTTTCGTATGGTTTCCAAGAGTTTATTTTTGTATCTTTCGTCCATAAGATTCTTGAGTTCTACGATGCAACATTGCTTCATTTGGAGCAATTTGTCTCTTTCTCCCTCTATCGAATTAATATCTTCTTCTATTATCTTTATTTTTTCACCTAAAAATCTAATTTTCTCTCCGGGTATTTTGATATTGCCATAATCATTAGAAAATTCAGTGTTTTTAAGGCTTCTTGGTTTCTTCTTGTTCGTGATGTTGGTAGTGTTGTATTTAATGTTGTAATAATCAGGGCTAATGTCAATCCTTACCGATATTCCCTTTTTTATTCGATATTTGCTTTTTTTTGGATTTTTATCCATGTCTTCTATCAAACCGTTTTCTTCAAGGAGTTTTAGCTGACTATGTACTGCTTGTCTTGAGATATTCAGGCTATTTGCCAATTCTGAAGCAGAATGAGGTACTTTTGCTAGTTTTGAGAGTAGCATCCTTCTTGTGGGATTTCCAAGCATTTCTAGTAAGATATCAAGTTGCAGAGTATGGCTGCTTTCTTCAATTGTCGTTTAATTATCAACTCCTTTTACAAGATTATCTATATAAATCTTCTGAAGCGTCCGTAATTCGCTTTTCTGCCTTTATGGCAGTATCTGCTGTCTTTTTAATTTTTGCAATCGATTTTTCAAACGCAGGTTTCGTGATCTTGACTACCTTTACGGATTCTGAATTACCCGTGTCTATATCAGGATTATTTACTGCGTCTCTTATGGTTAATAAAGTCGCTTCCTCGGCTATTGCTTCTATGTCCGCTCCTGTATAACTATCCATTTCTTCTGCCATTTTGTCAATATCCACATCATCGGCTAATGGTTTATTTAATAGATGAATATTAAAAATGCTTATCCGCGATTCTTTATCTGGCTTTGGAATTTCAATGTGCCTTCCAAACCTTCCCGAGCGTAAGAGTGCAGGATCGAGCATATCAGGGCGATTAGTGGCTGCCAGTAATATAACATCCTTTAGACCTTCTAATCCGTCCATTTCAGTAAGTAATTGAGAAACCACTTGTTCAGTTACTTGAGACCCTGCGTGAACTCCTCTCATTCCGGCTATGGCATCAATTTCATCGAAAAATATTATGCAAGGTGCGGCTGCACGTGCTTTTCTAAATGTTTCTCTCACGGCTTTTTCGCTTTCCCCTACCCATTTCGATAAAAATTCAGGGCCTTTCACTGATATGAAATTTATTTCAGATTCGTGGGCAAGAGCTTTTGCGATAAGTGTTTTTCCTGTTCCTGGTGGGCCATATAGTAAGATACCGTTTGGGGGGTGGGAATTTAGAAGTTCATAAAGGATAGGATATTTTAAAGGCCATTCAATAACTTCCCTTAATTGTTGCTTTGCTTCTTCTAATCCCCCTACATCGTCCCAGGTCTCGGTTGGTTGGGTGATTAAAACTTCCCTTAAAGCGGAAGGTTCGATGCTGCTTAAAGCAGACATAAAGTGATGCATTTTAATTTGAATATCGCTGAGTACCTCGTTAGGTATTGGTTTATCCAAATTGATCTGAGGTAATATTTCTCGAATCGATAACATTGCAGCTTCTTTTGCGAGCGCTTCAACATCCGCTCCTACAAATCCATGAGTTTTTTCTGCAATTATCCGGAGGTTTACATCTTTATATAATGGCATTCCTCTCGTATGGATGAGTAATATTTCATATCTACCATCAGTATCCGGAACACCAATTTCAATCTCTCTGTCAAATCTTCCAGGCCTTCTCAAGGCCTCATCAATATCATTAACCCTGTTTGTGGCTCCAATAACGATGATTTCTCCGCGACCTTCAAGCCCGTCCATTAAAGAAAGCATTTGGGCAACAACTCTTCGTTCTACTTCTCCAGTTACTTCCCCTCTCTTTGGAGCGATTGAATCTAATTCATCAATGAATATGATTGAAGGAGCCATTTCTTTCGCTTCTTCGAACTTTTTTCTAAGATTCTCCTCTGATTGACCGTAAAACTTGCTCATTATTTCGGGACCACTTATTGTTATGAAATGCGCATCAGTTTCATAAGCTACTGCCCTTGCTAATAAAGTTTTACCTGTTCCAGGAGGTCCATGAAGTAAAACGCCTTTAGGGGGATCAATTCCTATTCTTTTAAATAATTCGGGATGTCTTATAGGGAGCTCTATCATTTCACGAATTTTCTGTATTTCCTCGGCTAAACCTCCAATATCCTCGTAAGTGACCCTTGATTTCTCTAATTCTTTAATCTCTTTATGACTTTTTTCGGATAAATAGATTTTTGTATCGGCAAGAATTCTCACTGCTTCAGTTTTAGGTGCGTAATCGACAACTATAAGATCAACCCTTCGCCCCATTGCGTAAAAACTAAGAATGTCACCCTTCGTTATGACCCTATTTTCTAATTTTCTTGCCAATTGTTGAGTATTTCTCACGATAACCGTCTCTTCTAATCCCGCAAAAGTTATTTTCGTAGCTTCGCTTGCCTTAATCTTCCTAATTTCCACAATATCATCAAGCGATGCATTTAAATTCCTTCTTAGTGATTGGTCAATCCGTATTGATTTCGTGTTTATATCCTCTGGTTTTCCAGGATACAATAAGGCTGCCGTGGTTTTTTTAGCTATTGGGTGGTAAATTTCAATTACATCTCCGTTTCTTAAATTCATTGCTTCAATTAATTCGGGATCAATCCTTACTCTCCCTCTCCCAGCATCCTCCTTTAAAGCGTCTTTTACTCTAGCTTTATATGGGCTTCCTCCTCTTTCTTCTTCAGGCATCATTTTTATGGTAAGCTCCCCATTGTTTTTTTAAGATTATTATTTTTATTTCTAAAATGTTATGATTTTTTTTCATTGTATGAGTTAATGGTAGAAGTCTTATTTATTTATTTCACTCAATACTTTAATGATTACTAGTCCATTATTAATATTAACTGATACGCTGTCATTGGAAGCATCGTGAGGAATCTGAATATCTTTTAGAAAACGCTGCCCCTCTTTTTCTGCGTAAAAAGAAAGAATTCTATTGTTTTTATCAAAATCCGTGGAAATATTTTCTTTTCTAATTCCAGGGATTTCAATTATTATTTCAGTAAAAGTATCAAAATTATTTATTCTTGCAATTTTAATGATTTACCGCAACTAGGACAGAAATTTCTTTTGGCTGTCAATTGATACC
>JBHLMB010000289.1:0-4656 GCA_048938565.1 Promethearchaeota archaeon
TTATGGATTTAGTCCATTTAAAATATTTTAAATTTGAAATTTTACTCAATGTATCTTCGATAATGAGATTTATCACCTCTTAACAAAAAGAAAAAAATTATATATTAAATAAGTCGGTTGTTAGATATCTTTCTCCTGTATCAGGTAATAAAACTACCAAATTTTGCCCTTTATCAAGATCTTTATGAGCTTCGTTTAATGTCGCCCATGCTGCAGCTCCAGCAGAGATACCAACAAAAATTCCCTCGTATTTGGCTAATTTTCTTGAAGTCTCAACAGCATCTTCATATTTGACTTGAATTACTTTGTCGTATATGGCAGTGTTCAAGACATCAGGTATGAATCCTGCCCCAATCCCTTGGATTTTATGAGGGCCTGGTCCTCCTCCGGATAATACAGGAGAATCTTTAGGTTCAACAGCGTAGATCTTGACTTTTTCACTGATTTCTTTTTTTAAAACTTCACCAACACCTGTTATTGTACCTCCGGTTCCTATTCCCGAAACAAATCCATCGACTTTTCCATCAAGATCAGAGATAATTTCTTTAGCGGTTGTTTTTCTATGAATTTCCGGGTTGGCCAGGTTCTTAAATTGCTGAGGGATGAATACTTTTCCGTTTTCAGATCCCAACTCTTCTGCTTTATTTATGGCTCCTTTCATTCCCCCAGAGGCGGGTGTCAAGACTAATTCTGCCCCATATGCTTTAAGAATTTTCCTTCTTTCCAGCGACATGCTTTCTGGCATGGTCAAAATTAGCTTATAACCTTTCACTGCGCAAACCAAGGCTAATCCAATTCCAGTATTTCCGGATGTGGGTTCGACTATGGTAGTATCTGTGTTTATGATTTTTGCTTTTTCTGCTGCTTCAATCATTGCCATACAAATTCTATCTTTAACACTCGAACCAGGATTAAAAGCTTCAATCTTAGCATAGACATTAGGTTCTATGTTTTCAGTCAAACGGTTCAATCTTACGAGTGGTGTTTGACCAATTGCCTCAATTATATTATTATAGACTTTACTCATTTTATGTCACATTTAATCTCGATTATTAAGAGTGATAAAGTCGGGTATCCTTTTAAACATAAGTGCAACTAATGCACTTTTATCTTAATTAATTAAAATCATCATTTATCAAGGATAGTATCAATCTTTAGAGCAATTGGTTAAAACAACTATAGATAAAGAATATTATATTTGGAAGAACATTTTTTCTTTGAGATTCATCTCTTGGATCAATAAATCTTCAAAAGTGACATAAAATAATTTTTCTATTTTTTTTTCTATACCCTTCCAATAAAAATTCATAACATTTGCACTTTCAGTATTTCTAGATACTTGAATATTACCTTCTAAAGCAATTATAACATCAAGTACTTTGATCTCATTTGGAGATTTTTGGAGTTTATATCCTCCTTGGGAGCCTCTAATACTTTCAACAATCCCAGCTTTTTTTAAATCCAATAATAATTTCTCGAGATAATTATGAGGTATATTTTGAGATTCTGATATTTCTCTAATTTGGACTAACTTTTTATTATTATTTTTAGCCAATTCAAAAACAGCAGAAATACCATAAAAAATTTTTTCGGGAAATATTTTCATTGTAAAAATATTGAGTTATTACTATTGTATAAATTCAGGATCTTATATAAGATTCATATACATTCATATACCTCCACCGTATTCCCCATAAAAAATTTCAATATCCTGCTGTTTTTCTTCCCCTTTGTTTAGAAATTTTGTTTCTAGAAATTCTAAGCGAGAGTTTAAAGTTGCTAAAGTTATTGCTAAAGGATCAGGTAAATCACCATGTGCAAGGTCTATTTTCACTATTTTTTCTTTCCTTCTTGACACGATTTTACCGGGTACACCTACTACAACCGAATTAGGAGGTACATCTTTTACAACTACAGAATTAGCTCCTACTTTTACATTATCTCCAATATTGATAGGACCTAATAATTTAGCTCCAGAACCAATCACAACATTATTACCTAATGTTGGATGGCGTTTTATTCGTTGTGTCGTTGTCCCACCCAATACTACTCCTTGATAAATCGTTACATTATTTCCTATTTCAGCTGTTTCACCAATGACAACTCCCCCACCGTGATCAATAAAGAAATCTCTTCCAATTTTTGCACCAGGATGAATATCAATTCCAGTTTCTTTACGCGCAATTTCAGATAAATATCTAGGGACAAATGGCATCCCAATTATCCAAAAAAAATGGCCGATGCGATGTAAAAGAACAGCTTTAATTCCTGGATAGCTCGTTAGGACTTCTATAAGCGAATAGGCGGCAGGATCTTTATTAAAAGCGGCGCTGACATCCGATACAAAAAAATCCAATATTGATTGGAGATTGTCATTAATGTTTTGTTGATTAATATCATCTATTTGAAATTTTAAATCTAAAATGCACTCCGCACAATAATTATATTGTTCCTTCTCTTTTGTGCCTAAACATTTACCACAATTCAAGCACCTTATGAATTCTTCCATATTCTTTCAAATTTGCTTTATAGTTCTAGATGTAATTAAATTAATAATTTAATATTAAGTGCAAATTTTACGTTATTAAGTAAAAGAATCACTACACTATTTTTATTTTGATGTTTCTTAATTATAAGTATGAATATTGATGAGATTGATAAGCAAATTTTACGAGCGTTAATTAAAAATGGGCGGGAATCATTAACGCAAATAGCAGATAAGATCATAAAATCAAATAATGAGCCTATGAGCCACGCAGGAATAAGAAAACGGATGTCTAAATTGGAAAACTCTAAATTTTTAAAAATTCAAGGAAATATTGGTATAGAAGCCTTGAATTATCAAGCGGCTTTCATCCTCTTGGAAATGAAAAATTTTGACGAAATAAAAAATATAAAAGAAGCATATAAAGATTGTCCGAGAGTATTTTTACTATCACAATTATCTGGTAGATATAACTTGATAATGGGAATAATAGCTCATAATATTTCTATTCTCCAACGATATTTGAATTATTGTGGACCTTCAAACAAGGACGGAGTATTACATTCCGAAGTACTATTTGTTTCGGGCTTTGATGCTCCAAAATTCTTTCCCATCAATATTTTCTGTAATATTAGCCAGGAAACTAAATGCGGCAATACATGCAAGGAATGCGAAGCTTTTTTACATAATAAATGTGGCGGGTGTGGTACTTTTTAAGTTATTATTTTTTCTAAACACCATAACATGTAGTTTCAATTTTATACTTTATAATATCAACTTGTCTTAGAATGAAACTATTTGAAGAAAATTAGTTTAAATTATCCAATTTGGTATAAGGGTTGATAAATCTGCTATTTTTTATAAACCAAACAATTTTATAATCGAAATTATTATATTCTTATGGTAACAAAATGATTGTAAATGATATGTACTTAGTTGATGATTATCACAATAAACGAAAATTAATTTCGTTATCTCCAGCTAGTAAATTCATTTTATATCTCTTAAAACATAGAGGTCCTTTAAGGCATAAAGAAATATTAGAAAAAACACTTCTTCCAAAAAGAACTGTCGCTTATTCGTTGAAGAAATTACAGGAAAATGAATTTATAAAAAAAATAGTAGATATTCGTGACAAAAGAATTAGGATATACGAGACATTGGTGTAATATTAAGCTATTCAATTTCTGCATTAACTTTAATACCCGCTCTCACTGATTCTGTTACAGTACAATATTGTTCGAAAAATTTCTTGCATTGCTCTATTCTCTTGTTTACTTTGGGATCAGAGGTTATTGGCGTTAATTTTACATTAATCTCCTTTACTCTCGACAATTTCTTTTCATTTATAGCAATAACTATTTCTGCTTCTCCCTTTAAATCATCAAGGGTTAAGTTCCTTTTTTTTAGACAGAACAAGAAGCTCGCGCTCATGCACCCTAAAACTGCAGAAGCCAGTAATCTCGAAGGATCTGGGCCCCATAATTCACTTGCGTTATGCTCTTCGTCAATATAGAAGGTTTTTTCTGTATTAATGCCCATATCCCATCTAAAGATCATATCTTTTTCCAATTCTACTTTAACTTTCATTCCAATTTCGTCTGACATTTTCTTTTCCTTATTTTTTTTGGTAATTGTTGGATTTGATAACTATTTATAGAATATATTACACTTTTATTTAATTATAAAAAACTATTCAATTGATCATTAATCAGCATTTGAAATAGAAACTTTATTCTGAAAGGAATTTATATGATTCAATTTAACCTGTATAAAAAGAAAACTCGATTTTCCGAATAAGTTGCCTAACTTTTTGTTGTTCTTTCCTTGAAAATGATTTAAACGAGCCTGATTTTATTGATGTTCCGTAATACGCATTTCCATAGAATGTTCTAGCTTTTTTGATCAATTTTAAGAATCTTTTAACTGATCCCAAATGAAGAAAAATAGAGATATCGTTTATTATTAAAAAAGATGTTGGATTGTTTTGATATTGCTTAAGAGCATTCTTAGTAATGTTATAATTATGACGAGCGTGGTTTTTGAGCTCCTTTTTGTTATTAGAAGTTAGGCGTGGCGGAATAATATAATTTTTAAACCAAAAATTACAATCAACTGATGTTTTATAGAAATTATCAATCTTTCCTCCAATTATATTTGAATTATTGAGA
>JBHLMB010000290.1:0-760 GCA_048938565.1 Promethearchaeota archaeon
CTACATCTCGGTGCGCGCCTTCGATGTGGCAGGAAATTCCGATACTTTTGATAATGTGTTTTACGTGCTCAAGGACACATTAGCACCAATCATTAGTGTTCAATCTCCTAAGGAAGATCAATATTATAATTCAGCACCTTATTTTAATTATACAATTGATGAGCTTACTTTATCTTATGCTACATATTCTATATATGACTTAACAATCAATGAAGAGGTTGCTTTTGGCTTTATTTCCAGCCTACAAGGAAGCGTTGATCTTAATACTATTTGGGATAATATTTCAGTAGAAGGACAAATAAGGATAACTATTCACGCCCAAGATGCTTTTTCGCGTGAAGACACCTTTATCATTTATTTTTATAAGGACGTAATAAATCCAGTTATTTATCCCGATTTGCCCATGAATAATACATGTTGGAATCATGAACCAGTTGTAAACTTTACTTTTTCGGATACTTACGACGATATGATATGGTATCAAGTATATCAAAATAATGGTACGGCAGAATATTTTAGTGAAAAGATATTCTTTTCCAAAGAAAATCCCGGTGAAGAACTAAAAGACTTCATATGGTCTAATTTATCCCAAGGAATGTTTATAATATATTTATACGCAAATGATTCTGCAGGAAATGATAACTTCGCTCTATTAATCCTATACAAAGATCTAGAAGCTCCTACATTGACCATACATTCACCTAAAGATGGTCTGATCACGGAAGACATTCCAAAATTAAATGAAATCAGTTCTTCAATT
>JBHLMB010000290.1:770-4651 GCA_048938565.1 Promethearchaeota archaeon
CAAAATTAAATGTTACCACGAATGATAATTTTCAAGTAAATTATATGTGGTACACGGTAACTTATGACGGATCAGAGACAGGGATATTTCTTATCACCTACGACGGTCAAGAATTAGATCTTGCTACATGGGAAGGAATGGACAACGAATCTGTTTTTATTATAAACTTTTACGCTAACGATACTGCTGGCAACGGAAACGATGCTCCTTTCATATCATATACAATATATAAGGATGAAGATGGCCCTATAATAACTATTGATCCTCCTCATCAAGACGGCGATAAATTTTCGTGGGAAGCTCCTCCATACGAAATAGTCGTAACAGAATCACATTTAAATTATACATGGTATACCCTGTATATCAACGGTTCTATCGAATCAGAGAAAGTTATCATTGGAATAGGACCAGTACCTGGAGGTATTTTTTCTGGAACTATAGATCAAAGTTTATGGGACACTTGTAACGGCACGGTAATAATATGCTTTTACGCAAACGATACATTAGGACATCTAAGTAATTTCAATAGAACCGTAATGAGGGATACATTCTCTCCAATAATAACGGTTATAGGAGAACCACCTGAAAACGACTATGTTGCTGGATTTATAGCGCCTAATATTAATTTGACCATTGGTAATCTAGACGAGGACTTTAACATGTCGTGGTATTCCGTGTTAGTAAATGGAACGTGGTCCGAAAATATATTCTTCAACGGAACCTCGGTAATCCTTGATGGAACATTGATACAAATCGATCAATCAATTTGGGGGAGTTGTGCAAATGGCACGGTCATTATAAAATTCTACGCAAACGATACTTTTGGAAATCTAGGTTCGTATGAATTGATAATGGAGAAAGACATTTATATTCCAGATATTTACATTGATGTTGCATCTGGTGGAATATTACATCCTACCATTTTCAATCAACAACCAATTTTTAACATTACCTTTAGTTATCCTGAACCGCATTATTCGATGGTTTGGTATCGGATAATTATTCCTGAGACGGGAACAATGAGTGATATTAAAATTCTCACTAGCTTTACTGATATAGAGCTTGATTCGGATTTATGGGCCTTTTTACCGCCTGAGTGCGAATTCATCATACAAGTATGGATAAATGATACAGCTGGTAATATTAATAATGTAAATAGCACGCTTTTGGGAAAAGATGTGATAGCTCCACGTTTTGATGAAGATTTGATGCGCCCCCTGCAAGGTTCTTACCACGATGAAGCGCCAAATATAACCGTCATAGTCTATGATATGAATCTTGATTACGATTCGCTCCATTATGTTGTCAATTATCCAACCAAATATCCTCTGGAAAATGGATCCCTCGTGCCTTTTAACGAATACCTTTGGGATAGCCTAGATGAACACGTGCCAATTAGCATTTGGTTCGAAGTACAAGATATTATGGGAAACATTACTTATTACGAATTAATCATATATAAAGACGAAAGCGCCCCAACCATCGATATTAACCTACCCGAAGAAAATGGAACGATATTCAATAATCCTCCTACTTTAAATATTTCAGTTTATAACGAACCCAATCTCGAAGGAATGTGGTATCAAGTGTATCAAGCCTCTAAATCATATTTAAGTGAAATTCGACCACTTTCAAATTGTTCAAATGTAGATCTTTTTATTGATATTTGGAACATTTTAGACGAGTCGGAGTTCACGATTTATTTTATTGCGAACGATACTTTTGGAGCCAAGCTAAATATCTCACGAACTTACTATAAGGATATAACTCCACCTCAATTGGATATTCACTCACCTTTAATTGACAGATATTATAACTCGCTCCCTGTAATAAATACCACGCTACATAATGGCACGATTAGGTGGTATGAAGTAGAATTTTATCATCCAGGATTAGGTATATGGCTTAGGAATGGTACATATTCAATAAATTCGGATTATCAACTATTTGATGAAACCTTATGGGATTATTGGAATCTGGAATTATTAGGTGAAATTAATTTCACGATTTTCTTTTATGCTAGCGATATTGCAAGCAATATATTTAGTTACAATTTTACTATTTATAGAGATGTGATAAATCCAACTATTAACATCATCTTACCCGAAGAGACATATTATAACAACACGGCACCTCCTTATGAGGTATGCATATTTGACACGAATTTACACTATAGTTGGTATACGATCGGTTCAAATCCTACCAAGCACTTTTTTACTCTCAATGGTACTATAGCAACTTGGCCGGATTTGCTAGAAGGAATTATCATTATCACATTTTTCGCAAACGATACAGCTGGAAATGAATTTAATGCCTCCCGTATGTTAAAAAAGGACATATCTTCGCCAGATATCGATATTAACGCACCTGTAAGTGGCGTCACATGGGGTGAAGATCCTAAAACATTAAATGTAGATTTTTATGATCCAAGTGGTATAGCCCAGAGATATTATTGTTTAGTGGGAAACACGACAATCTGGATTTATGATTGGACGGGAACAATAGACGAGGATGCTTGGGATTCTTTAGCGAGTGGATCAATAACTATTTATATATTTGCAATTGATTCAGTTGGTAATCCTGGTAATGCAAGCGTGACTATTTCTAAAGATGTGGAGGCTCCAATTATAAACATTGAAGGTCCGATAAACGGGGAACCTCTTGCTCATGATACTCCAATATTTAATATCTCAATAAATCAAAATATTGCCTCAATTAATTTCACTTGGTATGTTGTAAATGATTCTCATTCGTCTTATATATTCTTCATTACAGAGGATACAACTCAAATCCAGATTGATCAAGACATATGGAATTTATTTGATAGCGGAATAATTACGGTTACTATTTATGCTAATGATTCTTTAGGACATATAGGAAATGATGGAAAAAATATCGAAAAGGATATTACACCTCCAACCATAAATATTGAAGCTCCAGATGACTTTATTCCATGCGGTCAAGATTCCCCTGAGATCATCATAGTTTTAAATGATCTAAATAACATAAACCATACTTGGATTATATTAGAAGGAAATGGGACTACTATTTTTGCAAGTTTAAATAATACTATGGATACATCGATTCTTGATTTTGGAAACGGAACAATCATTATAACGGGCTCGATCAAGACTACAATTTGGAATGATTTTAATAATGGTACACTTATCATTTGGTTCTTTGCTAATGATACGCTTGGAAACCAAAATGACAATAGTACTTTCTTGATAATGCGAAAGGACATTGTTAAACCTAAAATTATCTTTTTAAGGCCAGAACCAAACGATCAAGTAGGACGAGACGCACCCTTAATTGAGATATCTATTGTAGACCCTAATTTAGAAGATACTTTAATTTGTTACTATTCGATCAATGGCGATCCTTCATTAATGTCGTTTTCCTGGAGCGAGTCAGCTCCCTATGTAGGAATTAACCAAACTTTTTGGGAATATATTTGGGATTCTTTAAATCCAGGCGATTTGATAACAATTACAATCTTTGCTAACGATACTTTAGGAAACGAAGGACAAGAATCTTTAACTCTCAGGAAATACAAAGAAGAACCTTTTGACTTGGGTAAAACGCTCATGGGTCCAATGGGACTCATCATTACTGGTTCTATTGCTCTTGTTTTAACGCCTTTATCCATTGGTTTAGTAAAGACAAGTTTTTATAAAAGATTAGAAAAGAAAGACAAGAATAAATTGAGGAGCATTCTTATTTTCTCGTTCCTTTTAATTGGATTAATCTTTGCGTATATATCATTCAATATGTTATGAATCTGGGAAAAAAAGAATATTATGAGATAATTAAGCCTCTCTTTTTCTTTTAATATTAAAAAGCAACAATTCTCTATAGTTTTTTGTCATAAATCAAGTAAA
>JBHLMB010000291.1:0-4645 GCA_048938565.1 Promethearchaeota archaeon
ATCTAAGTCTTTAACATTCTTCAATCCTCCGAAGTTTTCAGGTAATTTCTGTAATGCTTTACAATAAGACAATTCTATTGATTCGATACCATCCACATTTCCCAGTGATTCGGGTAATGAAACGAGGGAATCGCAATTTTCGAGAGTTAAAGTTTTCAATTTTGTTAGTTTTCCTAACGATTCAGGCAAGCTCGTAAACGAGCCACAATTATAAATTCTCAAATTTGTCAATTCGGATAATTCACCGATGGATTCTGGTAGCGTATCAATTGGATTGCACCTTGTCAAGCTTAAGGAAGTAAGATCTTTCAAATTACCAATACTTTCGGGGAGTTTTTGCAAGGATTCGCAGGTGGTCAAAACAAGCTTTTTTAATCCCCTCAATTCAGATATCCTTTCTGGAACTTGTTGCAGGGATTTAACACCAATCAAGTGAAGTTCTTGGAGATTTTCTAAATCCCATAATCCTTCAATTTCATCAAACGAACGAAAATCTTTCTTGATTACTAATATCCCAAGTTCGGTTACTTTAAATTCTTCTCCGCTAACTCTAACATTGTCGTTCATAATAACATCTTATTAATCATCCAAGTTAAATCTATTTTTAATATGATGTAATGATGAATTTGTCATGTAAATTTTATAAATGAGAGCAAATAACAATAGTAAAATGAAACCTACCAAGCAATATATATTTTGAACGAATACTTTAAATAGGATTCCTAATAACGAGAAAAGGTTAATAATATCGTAAAAGATGCGTGATAAGTATGCTTTTGCTTCAAAGACCTTTCTCCTTTGATTCAATATATTAGCAGTGTAACATAATTGAACAATCAGGCAAAAAATCACATATATTTGGGTAATATAATCATTTAGGACTGCAAATGATAAAATACTCAGAAGTAACACTTCTATCACCAAATCTGACAAGTGGAATAAAATAAGACCGTGAATTGATAAACTTTTTTTATATCCTGAATAATATAGTATTTTTTTTAAATTTCCCATTATCAACAAGAAATAGACAACGATTAAAACATTATATAACATATCAACTTCAAAAATAAGCGGTTCCAAGTCGAGTTTTAATATTAATAGTAAAAAAAAAATGAAATCTGATGCCAGGACGATTAGAAATAAATAATTTGGATTTTTTGTTATAAAATTCATTTTTTTTCCTTGGAAATATCCTAATCTTTTCATTTTAATTCTATATTCGTGAAGATATGTAGCTGAAATGAGATTATTATACGCTTCTTCGAATTCTTCTCTACTCGTTTCTCCATTAAGAGCATCAATTTCATTTATTTCTTTTTCATCATTTAGAACTGTTGATTTTTCATTCGGGGATAATTTTAATGGTAGCATTTTTGTTTTCGCTATTTTTAATACGAGCTGAACAATAGCAACAAGAGAAATCAATCCCAAACAAATATATAGAATGTCTAGGTTTGGCCAGAAGTGTATGGCCTTTTCAAAAATTAAAACCTGAGGAACATGTCCTAAAGATACAAGATAAAATCCGCAACAACATATACCAATATACCCAATATGAAATACTAATCTCGCATGTCTTTCTGCTAATGTACTAAACATGGGAATTCTTGCTGAAATGTGAATGGAACGTAAATTCTCAAACACGAATACAACAAATAATAAGAATAATATGGAACTTATTTTAGTATAAGTAGAAAAAACGGGGGAAATGATGATTATACCATCAATTACTCTATCAAATATTAAATCTTGATACGATCCTCTCGGACTTTTTTTATTTGTTAATCGTGCTATCATTCCATCTAAATTATCCATCATCCCAATGCTTAACAGCAAGCCAATAATTAAAAAACCGCTAATAAATAATCCAAAATCGTCTAAATAAGGAAATAAAGAGAATATTACAGCAATTAGAAGCGAAAAACTAAGACTCAAAAAATCAATTACTAAGGGTGTAAATTTTAGAGGTAGAAATACATGTTTACAGATGAAAAATGAAATTTTTAACCATCCTTTTACAACACTGCTATTACCATAAGCGTGATCTTCTAACCATTTATCGTAATATTCGTCAAAGTTCATAACAGGCATTATTTGACAATATCAAGGCCAGGAAACGCCCTATCAAAAATTTTTTTTTAATAAAATATCGTAAAACTCAGGATAGCAAGGAAGAACATCAAGGTGAAACCTAAAATGTAATTCACGGGTCTCGGAATTGACGCATTACTACTATCGCTACTATCACTGCTATCACTACTATCACTGCTGTCGCTACTATCACTGCTGTCGCTACTATCACTGCTGTCGCTACTATCACTGCTGTCGCTACCTTCCATTTGCTTTACTTTTATTTTAGACGGCTCATCTACTTCTCTAATAGAGGATATATCAAATTTAGAACCACAATCTCCACAAATCCTTGCATCTTCAGGATTTTCTGCTCCGCATAATGGACAAAATTTATGAATTATTCTCACCTTTGAAAAAAACAATACTATTAATGTTAAATATATGACGAATCTATAAAAATCATTTCTAGGCCAATTATTATACAGATATTTATTCAATCTAATCCATTCTTTAAAGTGAGAAAAATTAAAATTCGAGAAGAAGAACTCTGTTATATGTTGGTCAGATGAATCTCATTGTCATTTTCATCATCGCATATGTAGCCCCCTATTTAATGATCCCGCTTTTGTGCTAAAATCGAGCTTGATTACCCATGCTTTTAAGTGATCCTTTACCAATCCGGCCAAATCTTATGGAATTAGCCTCATTTAAGACAATTGGAATGAAAACATTTAAAATACAGGAATTTGGAAAATATAGTGATTCCCTTTTTTACCAGATGGGTTTATACGTTACTTGCGAAAAATATTAGTTACCTTTTCATAAAACACAACATAATAAGAAAATGTCAGCAGAAAATCAAATTAAACTATCGCGAAACCAATATCGTGCGATACATATGAGAGACAAGAAGATCGAACGCTTAAAAGCTCAACAAGGATGGCAAGGAACGGGGAGTGCTAGCGATCCAATCGTGATTGATAATATCGTTGGATTTAAGCCTAGACTTTGGTTCCACGAAAGTACATACCATTTCGTTCTAAGGGGTGTTTCCGTATATGAGCTTATTTTTCATAATACGCAAAATGTTTTAGTGGAAAATTGCATTATAAACAAGCTTGAAATTGAAGTTTACCAAAATATGACGGTTAAAAACAACACGATAATCAGCATAAAGCTACTTTATACGAGAAATAGCGTGATCGAAGGAAATTCATTGACGCAAAAGGTCAAGAAAACGATCGAAAACAACTCTTTCGAAAAAATCCAACCATTTTTAGAAACGATGCAATTAATCGTCATTGTATAAATGGCATCAGTTGGTGTCGCAGGAATGTTTTTTTTCGGACCTTATGGATGGATAGTAATAGTTTTAGCATTACTCTTAGATTTATCGATCTTTTTCCTACTTAGGATGTGGCACAAGAGAAAGAACAGAACTCAAGGAATGCCAGAGAACAAGATACAGAACAACGCAGACCTTGTTATTCTGAATCAAGCCTATCAGGAGGTAGTGAATAGTTATTCGCATCTTAAGAAATTTCCATTTTTATATTTTATTCCCGTATGTGATTGGAGGAGCGATCGCAGCGGCCATCGCCGTACCGTTAACCCTATTCACATTGCTTGGGTAAAATCTCGTTCATCCTCTATATCAATTAATTTTTTTTAATGTTCGTGAAATCATCATTAGCGTAGATTATGAAAATAAAGGATAGAATAGGATAGAAAGAAAACATTCACCTATGTACATTTTTTTGAATTAGATTTTTGATTTTTGAATAGGGAAAACAGTCATAACTAGGTACAAGTAAGAAACAAGATGTGAAACCAACTGACATTAAAGCTTTTAAAGGAGTAAAAAAGTATTTAGCGGCTACCATTATTTAATTAAATAATAACAAATTTGCATAATCTATAATGAATACTAAAAAAAAAGAGCAAACAATTGGTAGAGAAGAGCCTGATTTTCGTATTGACGCAATCACGACACTATTCCTTGCTATTGGATTTATCGTTTCTTGGGTAAACATGTTAGTGATTCATATAATTGTTCAAGAAAGCAACTATTCACCTGAAGCGATTCCTGCCTATTTTTCTGTTATTTTTACGACTACAATCCCCGGAGTTGCAATATCGTTGAAAAACAGGTTTTGGGGATATGGCTACATGTTAGGATTTTCTCTAGCTGGTTTACCATTTATGTTCATCATAGATACATTCATTGGCGGAACAACACTAGCTATGTCTTTTTTTTTGTTTGTCATTATGTGGTTGGTGTTTTGGAAAGTGTGGCGTTCGTTAAGCGGTATCAAAATGGAATAAAGCATTAATATAGATTCCTAAATTCCTAATTCTGATATTTAAGCACATTTAAAACCTTTGAATTTAGGTTTTTTAAAAAATGAATGAAAATACATTTACTAAAAATAAAATAAGAGCTTATTTCAAGATTTTGGAATGTCTTCTACGAAAACATCAATAACTTTTGCTATAGCAGAAAAATTCTGTTTAATTTTATCCGTAAGGCCTTCTGTTTTAAACGCGTCGCCTGAAATATAAGTTTCATAAA
>JBHLMB010000292.1:0-4623 GCA_048938565.1 Promethearchaeota archaeon
AAATCACAGGAAAGAATTAGCGTGTATGAAACTCAAATCAACGATAATTTAATGACATACATCTATTTGCTCGAGCTTATATCGTAGAGTATGTTCTATGTCTAAAACACACGACCTCATTAATATATTTTTACCAAAAAAATATAATAATAACTCATTATCAGGTTCTTCTTTCAAGTTTATACTCGTGTTTATCACTACTCCATGTGTTTTATGCCCTGTATTGATAAAATCTTCGAGATCTAGGCCTTCGGGAAGGTCAAGACCAATGAACTTATCCCCGTGAGGGATCTTTTCTTGTTTTAAAAAGAGTAAATATTCCATTATGATCTCTTCAATTCCACGATCTTGCCTGTATTTTGAAAGTTCATATGTGCCGCTACAATATAATATTGTATTATTCGAGCTATTTATAGAATAAGCATTAATACTATTTTCCTTCTTTAATAGTATTGGATCCAAGATTTCCTTGATTGTATCTATATTTTGCTCCACGAGGTTTTGTAAAGGGACATCGTTTAAAATGTCCATAATTTGGTTGTCTAAATCTCTATTTTTTATTGTTTTTGATGTATTTTCAAAATCACGATATTTGAAGAACCTATCATATATATAATGTATTTTGTTTTTTATCGCCTCGTCGATATGATGCTCTTCGTAAATCATCGCTAAAAGAAGAGTAGTTTCGTTCGAATGAGCAATGTTTTCTATAATCATCTTGTTTTTTTCGAAACCAACCGTTTTTAAAGGAAATGTTAATTCAAGAGAAACATCATAAAGGGCTCGACAGAACCCAGAAAGCAAATCACCATCGATTTCGTTTCCGTCTTGACTGAGATAGTATGAAAGTATTCCACCTTCCCCGATTAAGAGAAATTTCCGTATCATTAGAAATGAGATCCAATTTTTATTACATTAATTGTTGCATTACTAGTACAAGCAATTAATATATTAAATTATGGAATCAGACAATTTTTAATTTCCCTTCATTTTTTATCAATTAGTTTTCTAAACAGTCTGACCCCTTAATTTTTAAACATTCGTTCCTCATTTTATGCTTGAATGAAGCTTGCTGAACGAATCCAATTGAGAAAAACGGAATTGTTATCAAAAATATGCCACGCCGCTAAAAACCTGTATAACTTGGCTAACTATTATGTGCGGCAAGAATTCTTCTGTCTTGACGATTGGCTTAGATATGACGAGCTTTGGCACGCTCTCGAGGACATAGACGCCTACAAGGCGTTGCCCTCGCAAACTTCGCAGCAAGTATTAAAGCTCGTGGACAAGAACTGGAAATCATTCTTTAAGGCGTTTAAGGAGTACAAGGAGCACCCATGTCTCAAACACTTAAAATTAAAAAGAGAATAAAATATTATTAGATTATCTTACCGCAGTAATTGCCACCAAAAGGTCTCTTGGAAATGGGTTTAATTACCTTGAACGCTTTTTTATATACGAGATCTTTAGGAATTTGAAAAATCTCGCAAAATTCGTCTATAAAAGGAGCAATTTCGGCTTTAGTTTCCTCAGTGATATCAAATAATTTGGCACCAATACCCAACTTATCCTCGAGTGGTTCGTCAGTTCTAAGCACTATTTTTCCTCGATGAATACCCGTTCCTAATTCATTACCGCATATTGGATGATCGCTTTCCATTACATTTCCGTTTTCAAATTTTAACCCAAGGGCAATAATCAATCCTCCCGCCATATATTCCCCAAGAAAGTCTTTTGCCGTTCCTCCAATGACGATAACAGGGAATTTATGTTCGTATTCTTTTATGTGAATTCCAACCCTGTAGCCCACATCTTTTTTGATATAAATTTTACCTCCCCTTGCAGATAATCCTATGACATCTCCCCCTTCTCCGTGTACGATTATTTCTCCATCGTTCATCGTATTACCAGCTTGATCTTCGCAGTTTCCATTTACGACTATCTTAGGACCATCCATGAAAATTCCTAAATCGTTTCCTGGAAGGCCATTTATTTCAAGTTCGAGATCTCCTTGAAGTGAAGCAGCTATGAACCTCTGTCCACAAGCATCGTTGATGATTATCTTTTTAGGATTGGATTTAATTGCTTGGTGGACTTCTTCGTTCAATCCCCTGTAATTAAGTGGATTATTATTTGGTGCGGCGTTAATTTCTATTATTTTTTCTTCAACCATTTTACTCACACCTTTTATTAGTTTTATTCTCCTGCGTGTTTTACACCTAATATATCGGCAATTCTTGGATTTGGGCCGATATATCTAAGTCTATCCCTATTGGACCGAAGTGACTCAACGGAATCTATCCCCATCGCTCCTAGAACTTCCTTGAGTTCCTCGTTCCACGAATGGAATAAGTTGATTATACGATTTCGAGCGACATCTATGTCCAAGCGTTTTACTAAATATTCTTGCTGAGTGGCAATACCCCAGGAACATAACCCCCTAAAACATTGTTGGCACACGCGACATCCCATTGCAATCAAGACAGGCATACTACACATCGCAACATCTGCTCCCAACGCAATGGCTTTAATCAAATCTGCCGAATATCTAATCGAACCACCTGCAACGAGAGTGACTTCGTCCCTTAGGTTTTCCTGACGCAATCGCTCGTCAACGGAAGCGATAGCTAACTCTATTGGAATACCTGCGTGATCACGTATGATTCTTGGTGCCGCCCCAGTACTCCCTCGAAATCCATCTAGAGTAATGAAATCAGCACCACCTCTTACAATACCTACGGCAATTGGAGCAGAGTTATGGACGGCAGCGATTTTTACGCCTATCGGAACTTTATATCTAGTTGCTTCTTTTAGCGCCGCTATTAATTGTGCCAAATCCTCTATTGAGTATATATCGTGATGTGGATATGGAGATAAGGCATCGCTTCCCTTGGGAATCATTCTCGTTTGGGATATCAAGCTGTTCACTTTTTCTCCTGGCAAGTGTCCACCATGACCTGGTTTGGCTCCTTGCCCTATCTTGATTTCAATACCAGCTGCGTTGTGCAAGTAATTAATATCAACACCAAATCTTCCGGAAGCGACTTCTGTAATGATATTTGAGCCATATTCGTAAAAGTCTTGATGCAAACCTCCTTCTCCCGAACCCGCTAGGATGTTTAATTCCTTACATGCTTGATATATAGCCATTACGGCGTTATAGCTAATGGAACCTAAACTCATGTGACCTACCATTATAGGCATGTCGATTTCAAAATTGGGCATAAACTCGGTTTTTAATGAAATTTCGTTGGGATCTGTCTTACTTCGTTGAAAATCGATTTTAGATGGTTTCCTTCCAAAAAAGATCTTCGTTTCAATGGACTCTCTTAATGGATCGATAGAGGGATTCGTAACTTGACATGCATCAAGTAATAAGTCATCAAATATCGATCTAATAGGTCTATCGTTTCCCGTTGCACTTAAAAGAACACCTCCATCTCCAGATTGGGCCCATATAATGTTTCTGATCCTTCTATCATAGTTTCCATGTGGAGGTAAGAATGACTTGTTCTCAACGACATGAATTGCGTTAGCGGGACACATCACAACGCACCTCTGGCAAGATACACACTTCGAATTATCGGCTATTATCCGCTCTCCGTTAAAAGATAGAGCACCGTAGGAGCAATGGTTCGTGCATCTCTTACATTTTTTACAATATTCCCTATCAACTTGAACTTTAAAATATGATGGAGTTGAATGACTTAAAGACATTTTTTTTTTCACACCCCAGTTATTGTTAATTTTGTTTTTTCTAATGGTTTTTCAACACCTCTTCGCATTAAACCCTTCCCTAAACTAGCAATAATAGCAGTACCGCTATTAGGATGCCAAATTTCTTTCAAGGAAAAATCAATATTAGGATTTATGATCATCCTTTTGAACGAAGCTTCTTCGCTACTCATGTAAACAGTATTTTCGTCTTCCGATATACCTGCAACTAAAGGCCTGAGTTTTTTGCGATCGGTGAGACCTATCATAGTCGGCACGGGATCTGCAAATCCAACAACAATAGAAAAGGGACCATTTAGCATCGCAGATCTATAAGTTGCTCTTATGTTTTTAAGTGCAAGCGCTTGGTTTGGTTTAAGTCGATCTATCTCATCAAACAAGGGCGGAGCTAAGGCCAAACTAGCTATTTCTATGGGAATATCGTGTTTCCTGCATAGTAAATCTACTAAATAAGCAATGACTTCCGTATCTGTTCTAAGAGTGCATTTATATCCAAACGATTCTAAATATCTCATATTCGTTCCATAGGATGTTATTTCGCCGTTATGAACCACGCTCGTATTGAGAAGATTGAAGGGGTGAGCACCCCCCCACCAACCAGGCGTGTTTGTTGGGAATCTTGAATGCGCTAACCACATATAAGCTTTATATTCCTTTATTTTATAAAATTTAGCAATCTCATAGGACCACCCGTTCCCCTTAAATACCCCCATGTTCTTTCCCGAAGACATGACAAAGGCACCTTCGAAGTTTTGATTAATATTCATTACCATTTGAACGATCTGTTCGTCACTCGAAACGCTTTTTTTTTCTTTTGGATCGAAAAATACTCTCCACGTTATAGGAGGATTATCGACATTTGGTGGAGTTTTGGTTGGAATTGCCTCC
>JBHLMB010000293.1:0-4618 GCA_048938565.1 Promethearchaeota archaeon
TTACACCTGCCAACCTGGAATCGTGGTATCGACGCGCTCATTCATTTTATATATAATTTAGCGAATTAAGGAATTTGAGTTTATGGAATAATCATTTAAGCATTTTTGAGTCGTAAATGTAAAATCAATTTGAATAATAAAATTGTAATTTTCGAAATTTAATATATAAGTTATTATCTCATAAAATAAAAAAAAAGTATAATAATAGTTTTACTTGTATTATTACTCAGCAAGGAATTTTTGGTATTTCTTTTCCCATTTCGTTATTTTTTTCCTCGTCTTTTTTTCTTTCTTGGGAGTGTAGATTTCCTTATCGTCTTTATGAGCTAAAAGATAATCCAAATAATCCTTAATTCTTTGAAAGAAATACGGATATCCCATTCTTTTTAAATCATTATCAGCATTTGTGCTGTTTTTTGGATACTGAGGATAATAAATGGTTTGATTCAAACCTTTAAATTTCCCGAGATAAAACTTCAAGATCCAAGGATCAAAAAAATCCATTACATCATTCCAAGGTACAAATGTTGGAGTTAGATTTTTCGCCTGCTTGTCCGAAAGGTAAAAATAGACTCCCTTTCTAGAAAATATCGCAGGCGTTTTCCAATCAAGAGTGTAATTCCCCCCTTGAAAATGTGCCTTGAGTTCAATGCTGTAAAACATTTCATCATCTGGACTAATTATTTGATAAAGAGGCGTTTTGTTTAGTGGCACGAGGATGCATGCGTCTAGTGTAGTTTTTACATTTATTTCACTCATTTTATCATAAAATTTTATTTTTATTCTAAGAACAATTCAAATCCTTTATAAAGCAACCTAGTAATTTTTTGAGGTATCATTTTCTAAATATTAGATTTATTGTAAATTCCTGCCTCAATCCTACTAATTAGTCGAACAAAAGAATAATATTTGTTCTTCGGTTATTACAGTAAATAGAAATTAAAAAAAAAGTAGGTTTCTAGAAATTGTTGGATGTTTTTCACTCCAGTACAGCTATCACTTGACTTTAACTGTGTAATGTTCCTTGATAATGCGATACATATCCACCAAGCATAATCACTACGGGATCAATTAATAAGGCAGATATACCCCATCCCCAATTGTACATGTCCGTGAAATCCGACCCTGATCCTCCAGTGTATGCGTCATAGGCACTGTACATGAGGCCAAAGTAAGTCCACGCTACGATGAATATTAAAAGCCCGATTAACATTAGCGGTTTTCCTTGAGTCAAGGGTTTTTTCTTTTCCAAAAAAGTGAAGACTAGAAAAACCGCGTGCAATACCAGCATTAACACGAAACATACTATTGATTGTATTGATATGTCGTACACATCTGCGGTGTGATATCCCCACCAAAACATTGTATCGAAATAACTCCAGAAAGTGGGTGTTATAAATCCCGTTATTGCAAAAATGAGTACGACTATGAGTAATCCTTTCCAAATTTTTGGTTTATCTGTAGAACTCATTTTTATCTTTTATGTTTTTTGATAGGTTATGTATAGTTGTACTGTTATATAATATAAATATTGCTTATTTATTGAAGAAAATGTATTTCTTTACATATTGAGCTGAAAATTTCTTCTTATAGTATCATTTTTATCGTCATTGCGACATAAATCCAGTTCTTTTTTAGAATAACCTAATTTTTTTTTTGAAGTAATAGCTCCTGGATCTCCATTACCTATTGAGTTTTATAACCCATTCGTTAAATAAACTCTCTAGATGGAATTGTCCTTGGTATTATTCAAAAATCATTGTAGATTTCTTGGAGAAAAAGAATTACATATGATTAGTCTAATTATAAAATGGATCTTATAGTGAAAATTCTTTACATCAATGTAAAATAATAGGCGTTAATTAAGAAACATTCAAATAACATTAGCGCTAAATATTAACATTTTTTTTTCCAAAGGTAAAAATGATATGAAAAATCTTACTAGTATACAAAGAAATATAATTGGAACCATCTACTTGGTTTTAGCAGTGCTATTTTTCATCATGTGGTTCACGCTCTTATTGGATAACCTTGATGGAGGAGGTTCGTGGAATGGAATCGAAGTATTCTTATATGGCGCTATCGAATTTTATTTTCTCATAATTGCTTCAGTTGTATTGCTATTTCTATTCTACAATCGGAGTTCGCTCCTGTGCGGGGTGATTGGGAGTTTAGCGATATTTTTTAACATTATATTTATGTTAACTGAATATATTAGAGGAGAAGTTTTATTCTCAGTTTGGGGATATGTTGCCTTAATTTCAGGTTTAGGACTCTTTGTTTTAAACCTAATTCTTGTTCTATTTAGAGACAAAAAACAGCGGGAAATTAAACAACTTTCGAGTAAACAGAGAAACATAGTTGGAACCATCTACTTAGTTTTAGCGGTGCTATTCTTCATCACGTGGTTTGCTCCTTATTTAGATAAGTGGTTAGGCATCGATATTTATTACTTTTCAGCTATTTGGGTATATCCCCTCATTATTGCATCTATTATTCTGTTATTTAAGTCCTATAATCGAAGTTCATTCTTGTGTGGGATTATTGGGAGCGTTGGGCTATATTTCAATCTGCTAATCCTTATTGGTAGGTATGTTTTTCTTGTTGCTCTTCCTACATTTTGGGGGTATGTTGCCTTAATTTCAGGATTTGGATTTTTCTTTATAAACCTCTTTCTTGTTCCATATCGAGGTGAAAAATCTCAAAAAGCAATTAAATTAGGGGAACAATTATTAAATTTGAAAGTTTACATCCTTAACCTCCCTAAAGTGTATCAAACTGTCTCGTTTTCCCAAATTCGAGCTCGAACAAGAGAAAAAATCAATGTGGTCAAGTCGACCGTAGAGGATCTCATAATCAAGGGAGAAATAAACGCAAGAATAAATGGTAACCAAGTGATCTTCCAAGGAGGCGCACCTGCAAGCGGGGATCCCGCAATTGTATCGACAACGCCCTCAACTTCGACAAACATTCCTATTTTAGGTAAAACCGACATGATTGATTATCTTTGGGTGATATGCTTGATAGGAGCAATATTGGTACTGATATCCTATGCAAAGCCAGCTGCGTCGTTTCTCAATATGACACATTTATGGATCTGGGGACTTATATCTTCAATTAATGGATATGGAACTTCTCTTTTCACTTTTCTTGATGATCCATTTACTATATCTATTTTAGACATCTGTGCAATATTACAGATCGTGCTCCAGGTGCTGTTAATAATAAAGACTAATAAATCAAGAAAATATGGAGGCGAAGGTACCATCCTCATTATCGGTGCTATTATATCAATGTTCTTGATAATAATTCCAGTTACATTTCTGGAGATATCCCCCATTTTTACTTGGACGATTGTGTCAATTGGATTTGGGGTATTTGGCGTTTTTATTGGAGCGGTGCTAACATTAATAGGCGGAATCTTAATACAGAAAATGTAATATCTTAAATTCTGTCATTATCTCCATTTTTTTTATATTTTAAAACAATTTAAAAAAGCAAAAATATGCTAAAAGTTTCAAATCTCATCTTAATCATATTTGAATTTGACTATAGAGGGAAAAGTAGCAATTTTTTGAATGACTGGCACCATTAATGCAAACTCTGCACAAAATTGGTCCTTGTGATTTTAAATATTTTTAGTAATATATGATTCTCGACCAAAAGAACTATAATTTAGAGGTGATTTGATGGTAAGTCATAAAAAATTATGTGTGTACTTTACATTAGGTCTAATAGCCTTGATTTCTCTTTCCTGCGTGCCTTCAGCAGCGTGTCAAACCGTAGGATGTACTGGAGGTTTATCATATGGATCAATGTCCGCTGCCGGAATTTATCCTGTGACTTATGTCCAATGGTCTTTTTCGGGAACCAATCCAAATGTGAGTATTTCTCTTAGACTCTATAATGAAACATCTTTCCTCAATGATGGTCCCTACATACAATTATCGTCAGGTAAAACAGCAGATTCCGGGATTTGGTATGCTCCTGAAAATTGGACTAATTACGGTGATGAATCTATGATAGTAGAGGTTCCAAAAATTTATTTTGTCTTCGAGAATTTGGATCCTGTCCGACAGTACACTAATCTTAGCTTCTTGCTTGAATTTGATGCAGCACACGAATACTATAGCTATGATGGAGATACCATTCCCGGTTATATTGGAATATTCTTGATTGTACCTATAATTATCGCCGTTAGCTCCTTGATATTCGTCAAGAAAACTAAAAAATCCTAATTTTTTTTTTCTTAATTAATTCATTCATTTTTCTTTATATTACCTGAATCTCATCCTAATGTTGTATAGACACATCAAAGTTCGTGAAACGCTGATTTCACGAAGATATGATTTTTAATGAGATCAGATTTATTTCAAATGAATGTCTAGAAAATAATTAAATAGTTCTATTGAATCATTATTTAATTCCTTAAAGAAGATAATATAGTGAATGTGAAAAAAAGATGGGTAAGCTCTGGCAAAAAAAAGAAACTTCTTTGGATAAAGACATTGAATTATTTGAAGTAGGAGATGATTATTTGCTTGATATGCACCTCGCTCCCTTTGATTTATATGGTAGTTCAGCACATGCAAGAATTCTTAATAAAATTGGAATTCTT
>JBHLMB010000294.1:0-4611 GCA_048938565.1 Promethearchaeota archaeon
ATCATAGCCAATAAAACCTTTCTTTTTCATAAATTTTATGAGATTTGGAAGGATTAGTGAAGTTGTAACAAATCCTACTGCAAACACGATTATTAAAAATAAAACTTCAAAAAATCCCCATTGTAAATTTGATAGTGGTATCATCTTCGCACTGACTTTTTCACTGACTTAGATATGGATAATGTAATTATGATTCGTTTTTATTTCTTATTTAAAAAATGAAGTGTTAAGATAGTTTATAAGATAAAGAAAGAGTAAAATACTTTAATACTACTTCACTTTCTAAACCTATAAAAATTTTTTAGTATTGGTCATTATAATATTTTAAGAAGCAGAGCCCAGTGGTGTAGCGGCCAAGCATTTGGGGCTTTGAACCCCGCGACGCAGGTTCGAATCCTGCCTGGGCTATAAATCCTAATTTTTCAAACCGTTTTCTTTGTCAAGTGCTAACAAAGAGTAAAATAATGAATTCAATGATTATTAAAGAGTTTTAAATCCTCTTTTGTGATATCTCCTTCTAGGTAATAGTTTTCAAAAGCTTTAGATAGAAAAATTCGATCCTCCTGTTCATTTCTATACTCGTCGGGTAACATTTTTGGTATGGTATCTTCTATTGGAAACCAACGATTACATTCCTCACATAAAATTAATCCTGAATTTATCTCTACTTCCATTTTTATTCTATTCAATAACAATAACTCAGGAAGAATTTCTTCGAATCGTTCGATGCTTAGATGGCCTGAAAATTCTTGAATTTTATTTTTTACATCATTTTTCACGATTTTAAAGCATTTTTTGCTAATTTCAAGCTTGGACTTATCGACAACATGGTCCATCTCATCTATACTCAGAATAATACGATTAATATAATCCCTTAGTGGAATTGGTTTTATTATAATATTGTCCTTATAAAGCAAGTTTCCTTCGTCGTCTTTGCTCATAATGACAAGATTTTCTTCATGTATTGAGTCTATATCCCTTTTATTATATATATCCAAATATCGCTTAAATTCCTCCAAACTCGTTTCATATTCAAAAACGAATAACTTCAATGGATAGTGCTTATCCATTGGACAGGCCAATATTTCGTTAAGCCAAGGTTTCATGTGAATCAAAAAATATGTAAATAAAAAAATTATGTTATAATATGTAACTTCTAAGTTGTTGGATGAGCTTGTCGTAATTTCTATCAATTTTTCTCCTTCTCTTCAGAAATCCATCCGCCAATTTCTGGTATGCTGCTCTTGAGGGCAACTTTCCTTGCTTATATCTAACATCCAAGAGATTTATGCTATCGTTAATAGAAACTCTCTCAGCATCAAGAATATCAATTTTTCTAATGATGTTTTCAAAAATAGGACCTATTTCTTTAAGTGTGTTCTTGAAAGGTGTTATTTCTGCTTCAATTTCTTCAATTTTTTTCAAGCTATTTTCTACAACGCTATTATATTTCTTCTTAGCTATTTTCTTTCTTCTTAGATTTTCGTCCAACATTCTAATTTCAAGAATAAGAGCGTTTTTCTCTTCGCACAGGGAGCAATATTCTCGTATATCGCGTATTGGAAGGATTTCTTGTCCAAGGACATAAGACTCTCTATCCTTTTTCTTGATTCTCTTTGATAATATCACGAAAGTTGAACTCAATACTATAATAAACAACATAAATACGATTGGTCTAATCGATAAATCCAGAATACTGATAGTATAGGTAAAAAGTACGGTTTTTGTCTCCATTGGACTAACATAATCAGAATAGTAGGTACTAATAATGTCACCTTGAGATTTTTGAATACTATCTGGATTAACAGAGTAATAATCCACACTCTGACACCCTTCTATTCTTACTTTAATTGTTTGATCTTTAACAAGATAATCAAAAGTTGTTGTTAATAAATCTAGTTTCACGGACTCTTGAAACCAGTTTACCGAAGAATGCTCGTGAAATGGCAAGTAATAACTTAGAGTTACTTTCATCTTACTTCCAGGCGTTATAGCTGGACGATTACTAGAATAAGTAAATGTAATTCCAATCTCACCATCTTCGATGGTTGTTCCAGATATTTCTCCTAAGTAATCCGTCAAGGAAACACTAAAGGCAGAAGTTGGGATACGCATTGGAATATATTTGATCGTTATTAGCCCATTATTTTGTATTTCAAAATTTTCTGTTACTTTTATTATTCCCCATGGTGATATGAGTATTTCTCGATTAAGGTCCCCGATTTCTAATTTCGAGTATCTTGTTTCTAAAGTACCAACTGTAAAATTTTGTTGTTCGTCTAGATTTTCAGAAAATGCTTCTAAATAAGAAGGTTTAGGACCTGAAGCGGGTACATAGTTTTTAAAGTCAAATGTAGTAATGTTTGTCTCTGAATCATCTACTCCAAATCCATCCGAATATGGTGGAGATGAGGAATAATATCGCGAAATAATTGATCCTTCAGCCTTATAGGGTATAATTGGAAATACGGAACCTGAAAAGACAGTTTGTTGATCGCTATAGTATTCATTATAAGCTATGAGATCTTTATATGATTGCGAATAAATCACGGATGTTTTTTGTCCAGGATTAAGGGGAGAATCAAGATATATGGCGATCATCTCGTATCCATTAGATTTGAACGAAGCCCTTTCTATTAATAAGGATCCAGAATTATCTCCACTTATTGCATTATGATAGATTAAATTCCTTGAAAAATTTGGTGAAAGACCAACAAATATACAGGTGATTGGATCGTGATGATTGTTTTGAAATTCAAGGTAATCTTCAATATTAACTATACCATATTTTCCTAATTCGGCCTTTCTTGAAATATTTGTAAAGATAACATCATTCATTCCTCCAACATCGGCAGATACGCGTGGTTCATAAATATTATTGTCGTTAGAACTGTAATTATTTGTGGAAGCGCATATAAACGAAACTCCAACAATTAAAATTATAAATCCGATGATTAAATATCGAGATATTTTTGATTTGAACATAATAATACTTTTACTTGAAATTAACAAATAATAATTAATCCAATAAATAAAAATTTATTAAAATTGAGGTAAAATTTTTCAACAAAACTTATTATTCTTAAAAATTTTCTTTATTCATAAATATTGGATTGGATTTTAAATGTCAGCAAGAAGAGGCCAGTCAAGACGTAGGAAAAAAAGATCTTCTAATGCTCCAATGCCTATGGGTGGAGCTGGTTTGATGAGATTTTTTGAGGATGCTTCAATAGGAATCAAGATAGGTCCTTTATCGTCGGTTTTAATAGCTACAGGTGTAATAGTAATCGTCATATTAGCTCACATAGGATTATTTGACTGGATTTTTGCGTAACTTTAAAGACAGCAAACAAAGAGCGTTAATGAAGATATCAGAGATCCAAGAACTGATGAAAACATTATATTATCACCAAGACTCTAAAAGAGGTATTGAAAAAACTTTCATTTGGCTAGTCGAAGAAATAGGAGAATTAGCAAACCTTTTGAAAGCTGACTCTGATAGTTACGATTTTTTTAGTATTTCCGAAGAGATAGCAGATGTTATCGCGTGGACGTGTTCCTTGGCTAATTTATTAGAAATCGATCTTGAAAAAGCATTAAAAACCAAATATCCCATGAAATGCTCGAAATGTGGGGGCGTTCCTTGCGAATGCTCGGAAGGAATTAGGAAAAAGATCTAGTTATAGATCTTGGAATATAGTATTTTTTTTATTTTACCGCTTATTCTTTTACCTTATTCAAATCAAATTTTTTGAAAGAAAATAAAATTTTAGAAAAAATATTACATTAAGGAACTAAAATGAGTCTTGAGGGCAAAAAAATTTGGCTCGATGTCGAACAACCAAAAACTGGCATAATGTTTAATTCATTATTTCGAATGTTGGAGGAAGAAGGTGCTGAGCTCCTAATTACAGCTAGAAATTATGATTCTACCTATAGAATCTTGGATGACCTTGGGGTTGACTATGTGAAGGTTGGAAAGCACGGTGGAGCTTTATTAATAGAAAAATTACAAACCTATATTGATAGATTAAATGACCTCTTACCTCATGTAAGATCGTTCTCTCCAGATCATTTCGTTACCTTTTCTTCAATTGAAGGAACGAGAATCGCTTACGGATTAGGTTTACCCTCCATTGGCATTAACGACGAACCCCGTAATATTCCCGTTTGCAAATTACTTTTTCCATTTATAGATAAACTCATTACTCCCGAATGCATACCTATTGAATCGTATATAAAATATCACGCCGATCCTGAAAGAATCATCCGATACAATGGACTCGACGAGATTGCATGGATATCAGAATATAAGCCAAATCCTGAGGTATTAAATAAATTTAGGATAGAAAAAGGGAATTACATCGTCATGAGAAGTGAACCTTCTCTTGCCTGCTATTTTATTGACCGATTGAAGCCTGAAGAAACAAAAATTAGCCAAATTTTACCTCCCCTCTATAAAAAATTTCCGAACTACAAGTATCTTTTACTCGTACGGAATAAATTGCAGGAAGATTATCTCAGGAGCAAATTGGGATCGTTTGAAAATGATGGAAATGTAATAATAACTCAATACCTGCCAAATATCGTTGATTTATGTTTTTTTGGCGG
>JBHLMB010000295.1:0-4610 GCA_048938565.1 Promethearchaeota archaeon
ACGACGCTACAAATGAAGTATCTTTCATGTTTCTCGAAGCTATTGCAAATGTAAAAAGTCTATTAAACACATTGTCAATACGGATATCTTCCAAAACACCCCGTGAATTTCTGGAAAGAGCCATTGAAACATTTCGACATACTGCGGGAATGGCCATTCATAATGACGATATCCAAATACCACAACTTCAAAAAGATGGGTATTCGTTAGAAGATGCCCGAGATTATTCAATTGTTGGCTGCGTGGAACCTACAGGCACGGGCAACGATTTTTCCTATACGGGTGGTAATGGTATTTTCATGGCAATTGTTTTTAACATGGCTTTAAACGAAGGACGCGTTCTTTTATTGGGAGATAAACAAGTAGGCGCAAAAACTCCCGATCCAAGCACTTTCACTTCTTTTGAGGATGTGAAGAAAGCGTTTGCTGATCAACTCGCTTTTGCAATTGATTATGTCGTCAAAATGGCAGAGATTAAAGACAAAGTTTTTGCAGAAGAGTTTCCATCTCCATTAATATCATCCACGATAGAAGGATGTTTAGAAAGTGGAAACGATATTACTCGAAGTGGGGCGCTCTACAATAATAGTTGCATGAATGGACAAGCGTTAGGAACGGTTGTGAACTCACTTGCAGCAATTCGTTGGGCAGTGTTCGAAAAAAAACTAGTAACGATGGAAGAATTTATCAAGCATCTTCGTTCTAATTTCAGTGGTGCAGAAACTCTTAGGGGACAATTGCTAAATAAAGCCCCTAAATACGGTAATGGCGATGAAAAAGTCGACGAACTTGCAAAATGGGTCATGGAGTTGTTTAGTGAACTTCCAAGAAAATATCATGTGAGGGGTGGTGATGGCATATATCGCTCTAGCCTTGTGTCTGCTGCAGGATCACAGGTCCTTGAGGGGAAATTGTTAGGAGCAACTCCTGACGGAAGATTACAAGGCGAAGCAGTATCTAACGGCCTTTCCCCTGCAAATGGTACGGAGCGTAATGGACTTACAATGACACTCAGATCAGTGGCTTTAGCATCACGAGATGCCCTCCTTACCAATGGGGTAGCTTTAAATGTAAGAATCGATCCGAGCTTAATAGAAAACGAAGGGGGAATAGATAGACTAACCTCCATGGTAGAAGCGTATTTTGAATTAGGAGGAAGAGAACTTCAGATCAATCCCATAAGTTCGAAGATATTGAAGGACGCACAGGCTCATCCTGAAAAATACGCCGACCTTTCAGTAAAAGTTACGGGTTATTCTGCCCGATTTATAGATCTTAGTAAAGCACTTCAGGACGACATCATCGCACGAACTGTTTTCAATGAATTATAAACTTCAATTTTATTTTATTTTTTTTTTTAAACTTAATTGTCTTTGAAAGGAATTGATCAGAGAGATGGTTCAAGAACTCTTTTTTTATCAAGGAGCTTAAAGATTTTTTTGTTTCCATAAATTAATAAATTGTTGCTTTGTTAAATCGAGGATTTTTCTTAGAGGAAATGAATCCTTAGAACGATTCATTGCGATTATCTTGCCAGAATGGCAATCTGATTCATTATAAATTTCAGTAACTTTTATTTAATAAAATTATTCAATAACATTCCTATTTCAATAAATCGAAAAAATAACATATTTTTGATCTTGTTCTATTTTCAAACTTTTTGATAAATATGTGTTTTTTTAGGAATTTACTTGCGTAGAGACTGTTTTTATTTTTAGCTTTCTGATAAATAAAAGGGTGTTTATAGATAATAAACAAAGGATTCCAATAAAATCATATCCTGGTATTATTGTTGTCGTGAAATGATTCCATAAGCATATATGATTTTCTATCTAAATTAGCTTGATTTGCACTAGGCCCATTATTAAAAATTGGTCTTGAGATCATTTAAAAAGGTAATCTAATATATTGATAAAAAGACATTATAAGAGTGGATCTAAACTTGAAAAGTAAGAAGCTGAGTATTTATAGTTCGGTTTTTTTTATAATAATATTATTTATAGGACCTCTACTTCTAATGTATTCAATATTATATCTAAATTATGAAAATTCAAACGATCAAGAGGAGCTCCAGTTATGCAGTGATGGAGATGGAGGCGCCATAATCACATGGATTGATTGGAGAGACGAGGATTTAAAATTATCTGATATATATGCCCAAAGAGTAGATTCAAACGGGAAAGTGAAATGGAACATTAATGGAATACCAATTTGCACGGCAAAAAATTATCAAGAAGAACCAAGAATATGTAGTGATGGATTGGGAGGAGCCATTATTACTTGGTCTGACAAAAGAAGCGGTGATTATAAACTCTACGCTCAGAGAATTAATCCAGCCGGACAAGTATTATGGAAAAAAGATGGTGTTATTATCTGTACTGAAGAGTATTATTACCCTCGTCATACAAAAATATGCGATGCTGGTATGGGCGAGTTTCTGATAGTATGGGACGATAATAGAGATTTCCAAGGATCGAACTGGAATGTATATGGTCAAAGGATTGATTTAAACAGTTATTTAAAATGGTCCGAAAAAGGTCTTCCTATCTTCAATTCTAGTTCTGAAGAGGTTCATCCTCAGGTTTGTAATGATGGTCTTGGGAATACTATTATTACCTGCGAAGATAATTACGATATCTCGGCCCGTAAGATAGATTCAGACGGTAAAAACCTTTGGGGAGCTAATAAAACGATAGTAAGTTGGTATGGACCTTATGTGGATATTTCAATTTGTCCTGATGGCAATGGAGGCGTAATAACCACATGGAATACCCAAGGAACGATTTATGCCCAAAAAATAAATTCAACAGGCGTCATTCAATGGACTCCCAATGGAAAGAGAGCAAGCAGTGTATCTCTGGCTAATTGGGTACCAAACATTTGTTCGGATGGTTCTGGAGGTGCCATTATAACTTGGCAAGAGCGAGGGGAATCAAGCAATACAGATTGGGATGTTTATGCTCAATGGATAACTTCCGAAGGCAATCTACAATGGAGCGATAGGGGTAAAGAAATCTGCAATACAATAGGAGGATTAGGGCCCCCTCAAATTGCTAAAACCCTTTATGATGGAGTGATCATTGCTTGGTCGGAAAATAGGAATGGAGAAAGTACGGATATCTATATCCAAAAAATCAATCCCGATAAAACACTTACTTGGCCAAACGGCAGGTCAATATGTAACGAAATGAATACCCAAATTAATTGTTTGTTAATAGACGATGGAACTGGAGGCGTAATTATTTCTTGGGAAGATATGAGAAACGGAAAAGACTGGGATATTTACGCTCAGAAGATAACCTCTTCCGGAACAATAGCATGGACATCAAACGGAGTTCCAATTTCAACCTTAAGTTCTTGAACGATTTCTTAAAGACTTTTATGCTTCCATCTTCATTTTTAAAATTGCTTTCTTGTTTTCAGGCAAACCGTTCGTCATAAAAAAGAGTTATTAAATGCGTTGGATTACCCAAAACATCCATATTGACACGAATCCTATAATATTTAGGGGGATCTCTGACATTTCGTCCTAGTAAACTCAAAACAGATTATTATACGCTTAATGATGATGAGATGTGTTTAATAGCTATTTAATTGTTCTATTTTATGATTAGACAATCTTTTTCATTTGAGGAAATAAAATTACTTCTTTTATAGATGTATTATTTGTTGCAAGCATTACCAACCGATCTATTCCGATACCAATTCCTCCTGTAGGAGGCATTCCGAGTCCTAAAGCATTTAAGTAATCTGTATCAATCATTTGGGCTTCAGGATCGCCTTGCAATCTTCTTTTTTCCTGATTCTCAAATCTTTCTTTCTGATCCAAGGGATCGTTTAATTCAGAAAAACCATTTGCAATTTCCCATCCGTTGATGAATAATTCAAATCGTTCCGTGAAACCTTTTTTAGTCCTGTGTTTCTTAGCCAAGGGTGAATTTTCTATTGGAAAATCGTAAATGAATGCTGGATCTTTGAGCTTTTTTTCAACCAAAGTTTCAAAAAAGAGAATTAAAAAATCACCATGAGTATGAGCATTCTCATAATCCACGATTTCTTTAGCATTTGCCATCTTTTTCAGTTCATTAAGACTGCATTTAAGAACTTCAATTCCCTCATATTCTATAAGCGCAGATTCCATCGATATTCACTTCCAAGGAGGTTTAAAGTTTATGACAGAATCTCCACATCTGATCTCGCATGTTCCGTTAATTTCAAGGATGATTTTTGAAATGAGATCTTCACACATATCCATCATGTTAAAATAATCTCGATAAGCTTCGTAAATCTCTACCATTGTGAATTCTGGATTGTGTAGCGTATCAATATCCTCGTTTCTAAAATTTTTTGCAATTTCAAATACTTTTTCAAAACCTCCAACAATCAATCTTTTCAAATAAAGTTCAGGCGCAATTCTTAAGAAGAAATTCTGATCAAGGAATTTATGATGTGTTGTAAAAGGTCTCGCATTGGCTCCACCATAAATCGGTTGTAAAATAGGCGTTTCAAATTCTAGAAAATCTTTCTTTTCTAAATATGTCCTGATTAATGAAATAATTTTACTACGAATTCTAAAAATATTCCTACTCTCATCGTTTATTCGTAAATCA
>JBHLMB010000296.1:0-4609 GCA_048938565.1 Promethearchaeota archaeon
ATAGCTAAGGATAGTTCTTTTCCCTTTTCAATTAAAGAAGATGTAAATATAGAAATAATCGATGATAAATTAGTTATAAGTAAAAGGGATGAATTATTTGATATTATTGAAAACTACGGAATAAAGAACGCTACTTTACCGAGATTATTACAAACAAAAGCAATAGAAAATAAAAATAAACCATTTCTTTTTTATAAAGATGAGTCCTTTTCATATAAAGAATTAAACGAGAACTCCAATCGTATTGCTCATGGGCTTCTAAATATAATTAAAAGTCAAAATTTACGTAGACCTAAAATTTCTGTCATGCTTCCAAATTGTCCAGATTTTATATTTTGTTGGTTTGGAATTGTAAAAACAGGTGGTGTTTTTGTATCAATAAATCTCCATTATAAGGGAGAATTATTAGAATATATTTTAAAAAATAGTGATACTGAAATATTGATAATTGATTATGATTATTTTGAAAAATATAATAAAATAAGTAGTAAACTACCAAAAATCAAAAAAATTATTATAAAAAATGCTCCCTCGGACTTTGAATTTAATGAAAAATATATGGATTTTAAAGAAATCTATTCATCCAATATTAGAAATCCAAAAATAACGATTAAACACTGGTATCCAATGGAAATTAATTATACTGCTGGAACTACAGGAAAACCAAAAGGAGTTTTATACAGAAATCATTTTGTTTTAACAGGTATTAATATTGGAAAAGAATTGGTAGATATAGGGCTTAATCAAACTCATATAATTTATTGTCCTTTGCCATTATATCATGGATCTGCTCAGTATTGGGGGATTCTTCCAGCATTATTTTATAATGCTTCAATTGTTATTGTTGAAAAATTTGATCCTTCAACTTTCTGGGAAGACGTAAAAAAATATAATCCAGCAGGTCTATTATATTTTAGAATTCATTTATCGAATTTATTAAACCAAAAACCAAATGAAATTGATAGAAACCATTCAATTAAATGGGCATTAGGATCTGGAGCATCTAAAGAATTATGGGAAAAATTTGAAAATAGATTTGGCATTTTGATTTATGAATTATGGACACTAACAGAAGCCATAGGAATTACAATAAATAAAGAAGGCTCAAAAGGTGGAAAAATTGGTTCAATAGGAAAATCGGTAAGTGGATATGAACTAAAAATTGTCGATTCAAAAGGAAATTCATTACCATCTGGTCCCGAAAATGTAGGAGAAATCATATCACGATGTAGATTACCTATAACATGGGATTACTATAATTTATCAGTAAAAACATTAACAAAAGAAGGAATACATAAATGGATTCATACAGGTGATTATGGTTATAAAGATAATGATGGATTTGTTTATTATGTAGGAAATAAAGCAGACATCATCAATAAAAACGGAGAAATCATATTTACTAATAAAATTGAAAATCTTGTAAATAGTCATCCTGATATTTTAGAATCTGCTGCCTTTGGAGTTCCAAATGAAGAAAGAGGTGATGAAGATATAAAAATTTGCGTTGTATTAAAAGATAAGAGTACTTTATCTTTTGAGAATTTATATGATTATTTAATCCAAAACATGGCAAGTTTCATGGTACCAAGATATATTGAATTTAAACGGCAATTACCTAAATCTAGTAATTCATCAATACAAAAATTTGTTTTAAAAAAAGAATGGGAGCGTAATAATATTAAAAAAAATACATGGGACGCTCAAATTAAAGATATAATTCAAAAAAATATAAATAAAAAATTAGAAGTAATCGATTAAAAAATTGAGAATTAACCTAAAGAACTATTTAAATAATTTAAGATAAAAGTTTAAAAAAAGGTAAATAAATTGTCAAAAATTGAAAATGTATATGGTGAAATTGAAAAAGTTATTGGCCCAGATTATATTACCGATAAAGATTTCATGAAGGCTGCATATTCTCGGAATGTAGATCCCTCTTTTCCAGATAGATGGGCTGATATGATCGTGAGACCAGAAACGGTGGAGGAAGTATCAGAGATCGTAAAAATCGCGAATAAATACAAAATTCATATGGTTCCTCGAGGCGGTGGAGCTGATCTCGTAGGGGGCTCAGTTACAGAAGGAGGGATTCTAATTGACCTTACCAGAATGAATAATATTTTAGAAGTTAATGAAGATGATTATTATATTATTGTTGAATGTGGTGTTACTTGGGGAGCATTGCTTTCAGAATTGCACCCAAGAGGATATACAACAGGAGTTATAGGACCAGGAAGTGGTTTTGCAGCAACTATTGGAGGAGGCCTTTCCAATAGTACTGCTGGAGGTGGTTCCACTAAATATGGTTTGGTTCCTGATATATGTTTAGGGGTTGAGGTGGTATTGCCTGATCTTCAAGGAACAATCATTAAAACAGGAGCCGCAGCAAACAGATATGCTGCTCCTTTTTGCCGATATGGTATTGCGCCAGATTTTACAGGTCTATTTATGGGCGATGTAGGGACGATGGGTATAAAAACAAAAGCATATATGAGAATATTTCCTGATCCTCCATATAAGGCACAGAGAAGTTATATACTTCTGAAAAATAATTATGATCAAGTGTTTGAACTTGCACATAAATTAAGGAATGAACTTGGAGATGGATTAGTTAATTTATCCGTCCTTCCACTCATGGTTATTCAACTTCTCGCGTCCAGAGTAGAAGTAAAACCTGCTAAAAGACCTAAATTGAGAGGTCCTGCTTTTGGGATAATGGTTGAAGCAACAGATCCACGAATTTTAGACATTTACTTAGAGAAAATTGATAAAATTATGACAAAAGATGAAATTAGTCGTAAGTTTGAATGGGGCGAAGTCGATCCAAGCTTAATATCACCAGAAGAATGGAGTTATGATTTAAAACAGACTTTTAATTACTTTCAGAGATATATTTCAGTTGCTCCTCCTAAGGTAAGTTGCACGACTTGTCATAAAATACCAATATCAAATCTACCCCATATTCCACAAAAAGCTCAACAATTTGATAGTGAGCATAGAGGAGAATTTCCTCCTGGTGCCATGTCTTTTTGGTCCACTATTGTATATTTTTTGCCTAATGGGAACTGTGTTCTTGTGGGAGGTTTTAATGCTGATAACATAGATGATGTACGCGATATTTCAATGAACCTTTGGCATAAGAAATTACGTAGCCAGGTTCGCTATGGAGGTGTACATTATTGGCTTGGAGAATCAATTTCACAGTCAATATTAGAAGCTGATGCTTATACTCCGGAATTTGTACAATTTTTTAGAGATATGAAGAAATCGGTTGATCCGAATTTTTTGTTAAGTCCTAACAAATTCCACATGTATAGCTACGATTACGACTATACAAAACATATTGTAAAAGATGAAGAATAAATTTTAAAAAATAAAAGAAAAAAAAATTAATTATAATTAAAAAAAACAAATAAAGGTAAAATTTTATGTCAAAAGTTAAAAATGCGTTTAAAGAAATTCAAGACGTAATTGGGTCGGATTATATAACTGACAAGGATTTCATGAAAGCTGCATATTCTCGAAATGTTGATCCTGCCTTTCCAGATCGATGGGCAGATATGATTGTGAGACCACAGAGTACAGAAGAAGTATCAGAAATTGTAAAGATTGCTAATAAATATAACATTCACATGGTTCCTCGAGGAGGAGGCGCAGATCTGGTTGGTGGCTCAGTTACGGAAGGAGGAATTCTCATAGACCTCACAAGAATGAATAAAATTATTGAAGTGAATATGGATGATTTTTATTGTGAAGTCGAATGTGGAATTACTTGGGGGGCATTATTATCAGAGTTGCACCCAAAAGGTTATACTACAGGAGTTTGTGGTCCAGGTTCCGGATTTAGTGCTACAATCGGTGGAGGGCTTTCAAATGCTACTGTAGGTTTTGGCTCGTCTAAGTATGGAGTAGTACCAGATATATGTTTAGGGGTAGAAGTGGTGTTACCCAATCCTCAAGGAACAATTATTAAAACAGGAGCTGCAGCTAACAAATATGCAAAACCATTTTGTAGATATGGCGTAGCACCAGATTTTACAGGTTTATTCATGGGAGATGTTGGGACTATGGGAATTAAAACTAAGGCATTTCTAAGATTATTTCCTGATCCTCCATATAAAGCAATGAGATATTATATACTCAACAAAAACGATTATAATAAAGTTTTTGAATTAGCGCATAAATTGCGAAATGAAGTTGGCAGTGGAATACGGGATTTGATTGTTATACCTACTATAATTGTTCAACTTATGGCAAGTCAAACAGAAAATAAACCTGAAAAAAAACCAAGGTTAAGAGGTCCTGTTTTTACAATACATATGGAAGCACCGGATCAGCGAATATTAGATATTTACATTGAAAAAATTGATGAGATTATGAGGAAAGATGATGCTACTCGACCATTTGAATTTCAAGAACTCAATTTAGATGCAGAATTAGCTAAAGATTGGCAATTTAATTTAAGATACGCTTTTAACTTTTTTAATTTAGCTATTTCATCAGCTCCTCCAAAGATTTCGTGTACCACATGTCATAAAGTTCCAATCGCTTCTATTCCAGAACTTGTGAAAAAAGCTTCTGAATTTGATACTAAATACATGAGGTT
>JBHLMB010000297.1:0-4591 GCA_048938565.1 Promethearchaeota archaeon
TTAATATATAATGTTTATTTTTAAAAGAGAATATTCGAATCTAATTTGAACACTTTCGAACTGTAAATCCCTTTTTTGTACCTTTCTTGTTATTTATAATGAATAATATGTAGATAAGAAATATCAATTTTATCATTGATGCCTTTTATTATCTTCATTATTTCGCTAAATGTATCTTCTTGCCCAAAGTGAAGAATCAGGATATTTTCATCTAAATGACCTCCAATTATCTCTAAAATTGTCATCGTGATATCCATTGGTTTAATTTTTAACCTGAAAAATTCCTTGTTTTCTTCAAGCTCTTTTTGGTTAAAATCCATCCAAAATTTAAGATATCGCCCTCTTTGGGAATTTTTATTATTTAAAGCGCAATATTCTTTCTCATATCTAGATACATTTGAATTTTATTGATCCTATCTTTATAGAATTTTTTTGTTTCTTCTGAATTTTTTATGTGATAATATGGAATATTGAGCATTTTTAATAAACCTGGAAGTGGAGAATTTCTAAACAAAACGAAGTCTTCGTCTGCAATGTCTAATGTTGCGAAATTTATCCCTCTATCCTTGATATTATTTATTATATCCATTAATTCTTTAAAGTTAAAATTATCGTTATTATATTTTACTAAATATACTAACATCGTTTTCTTAATAGGTTTATTTAAATTTATTATCTCCATATTATTCAATACCTCTTATTTTTCTAGAATAATGATACTTTCTTATGATTAAAATTCTAAAATTAATATTTAAATAAATTGACAATTCTTTTTTTGTAATTTTAACAATAATATTTATCTAAAAAGAAGATAATTTCTTTAATTTTCAATACTGAGTTCCAACAAATCTAAAATCAAACAACGAGTATAGGTCATCCAAGCTGAAATACAAAAAAACAGAGTCCAAATGCGATGTTAAATAATTGAAGTGAAGGATTTTTCACTCTTGATGGCTTTTCATACAAGTGTAGTAAAAATCCAAATATAATATATAATGCTAAGGATAATGAGAATGATTAGAATGTAGTTCTACTGATCACCTGTCTGTAACCACAAAACCTCGTTTTTTTAACTGCTCAAATATTTCCCTAGTGCTTTTATCAGGATTTATAACTAAAGGATTACCATTTAAGATAAGATTTTCAAGCGAAGTGAGGTTGATTATCGATTTAGGAAGTTGTCGTAATTTATTATTTGATAAATCTAGTCTTTTAAGCGATCTTAAGTTTCCTAAGGGTTCGGGAAGATTTGATAATTTATTTCGAGATAGATCTAAAATTTGGAGTGTTTTTAAGTCGCCAATGGCATCAGGAAGCAATTTCAAATCATTAACCGATAAATCTAACCATTCAAGAGATCCTAGCTTTCCCAACGATTCTGGTAAGGATTTCAATCCATTCCCTCTTAAAAAGAATCTTTGTAAGTTTTTAAGTTTAGAAATCGAAGTAGGGAGTTCATATAAATAGTTATTGCTAATTTCAAGTTCATGAAGCGATATAAGATTAACTATTGATTCGGGAAATACTTTACAATGAATTCCAGATAAATGTAGTTCTTGAAGCGAATCTAAGAGTCCAATAACCTCTGGAAGGATCAGATCAGAATTATGACTAAGATTAAGATGTTGGAGCTTATTAAGATTTTTAATAGAATTAGGGAGTGTTTTTAACTTATTTCCTAACAAATTCAGTGTATGAAGCGAAACAAGCCCTCCTATTGATTCTGGAAGATTTTCTAATTTGTTCACGCTGAGCTGGAGTTTTTGGAGATCCTTGAAATCTCCTAAAGAATCAGGAAGAGCTGTTAATGTGTTTCTAGATAAATCCAACTCGTGTAGTAAAGAGACTTTTTCAAGGTTTTTTATCTTCTCCAGAGCATCTATATTCCTTCTTCTAAGATCCAAAACATTATCTACAACTAGAATTTTGTATCTACCATACTTTACAAAATCGTAGCCTAGGGTGCTTATCTCCTTTATATTTAGAAAATCCAAGAAGTTTTCTCTCATCAAATAATTAACAACGGGAATATATCCAATCGAAATTCTTTTTATAATCTCGCTTTTTAAAACTTTCCTTGCGAGTGCATCTCCCGCTTTAGATAATCTTTTAAGCAACGGAAACGATAAGTTTCTATGAAGCAAGCAAGTATCGTAGTCGTGTTCTGCCCATGCTTGGAGGTTCGAACAATGGCCCCAAAACTCTTCCTGTGGACTAATATTTAACCTTTCAAACTCTCTTGACTTGTCTTTTTGTTCTAATTGGTCAATTGATTGAATGGTTTCGTATTCCTTTTCCTTTATATCCTCTGGTCTTATATTGAATAACAAGTAAATATTTTTACATTGCGTAAAGCGACTCCCTTTGACATAAATGCTCGTCTTATCATTTTCAAGTTTAAGCGAGATGAACTCGTTTATTTTAAATTCCTTATCTACCATTTTCGGATTTGAATGTAATATCTATCATCTCAATAGATCAATTATTATTTTATTGTTATAAGTACTCTTTGAATAATTAAACACTAAAGGAAAAAAAAAATTAATTAAGAGATAGTGTTCTTGATTTTTTCAATATCAAGTAGATAGAAACGCCTAAAATGCTAAATATAAAAATTACATCGTATCCAGGTATGCCATCGCCATTCCCTCCAGGAGAGGAAAAATCAAAAGACATTTTCAATAAAATAATATCTGAATTCATTGTGCCACTAAAACCCGTGATATAGAGATTATTAGATGCGTCCCGTACGATTGCTGTACCAATTTCATCTCCAGGGCCGCCCCAGATCACGCTTGAATTAAATGTACCTGCATTATCATAACAAAGCACGCATAGATCCACATCGTTTGTAACCGTATTGTTTGTGGCTCCCAAAACATAAATATTGTTCAACGAGTCTACTACAACATCGGTTCCCCTATCATTACTTAATCCGTCCCAGGTTCTATGCCAACGATAAGTTCCACTGCTAGTGTATGACGCTAGAAGTATATCCAAGTTACCACTTATCGTGTTGTTTCTTGTACCACTGATATAAACATTGTTCGAACCGTCCAAGGCAATCCCAAATGCCATATCGTCGTAAGAATCCCTAAGGGTTTGATTCCAGCGAAAATCCCCCATTTCGTCGAAACTCACGACGAAAAAATCCTCATTATCAGAATCATCGCTAACCCCCCCCGCTACATAAATATTTCGGGACGAATCAAGGATTATATCCTTCGGAATATCATTTCCTGGACCACCCCATGTCGTATTCCACAAATATTCTCCTTCATTATCAAATTTTACGACAATTACATCGATCCAATTACTTCCATTCGAAAAGCTTCCCACGACATATATGTTGCTTGAAGAATCCATTGCGATGTTCATAAAATATTCATCACCCTGACCCCATGTCGTATTCCATTGTAGGTTACCTGAGACATTGAATTTTAAGAGATTTAGGTAAAACGAACCGTTGTAACATCCTGAAATACAATACATGTTATTGAGATTGTCTACAACGATTCCAAAACTTAAATCTAATGAAAATGATTCCCAAGAGAATTGTGATTGGAAATTACCTGAATTATCGTATTTCGCTATAAGAGAGTCGTCACCTGTACTCTGGTTTATCCCAATAATTATTATATTATTCGAAGTATCTAATGCGATGCCAAAGGACATCTCAGAAAAAGATGTTGATCCCAGGGTTCTATTCCATTCAACGAGCGATGAGCTTGCTTCCGAGGTATTAAGAGATACTTGATCGTGCGAATCAATAACAATATTTGCATTATTATCATTGATGGATCCAATGGCCACGTATGTCAAGAAAACAAAAATAACTAATCCTATTTTATAGATGTGATTTTTCTTCATTTAAATCCTTTTTTTTGTATTTTTGGTTTAATGTATAAAAAAGTAATTTAATATTTTCTTTATTGAATTAGATTTTTTTTTTCCTTTTTAAAGAGCATTGGATGAAAAATGCACTACTTAAAGCCAGTAAATTATAGATCGAATAAGATAAAGTACGATAAATAATATATGATCAAGATCAAGACTTCAAATTGAGGAAGGATGTCATAAAGATCGGTATCACATAATATTTTAGTTTTCCTTATTGCTTGGTAGCGATAAAAAGATTCTACTATCGTTTTTGATAAGAAAGGCAGCATATAGAAGGATAAAACACCTCACGACCCTGAATATATGACCTTTCAGCTTATTCATTGATCACTTTTTTCTAACATACATTAAATAATGAGTATTATGCTTTTAAACTCATGATTTTTTTCTTCCTTAAGCAATTCCTTAAATCATGATTATCGGATAGAGAAAAACACTATTACTTGTCTGTAAATACAAGTCCACGCTCTTTCAACCTTTTAAAGATTTCCCTCGTTTTTTATTCGAATTAACTACAAAAGCATCTCCATTTGAGATAAGATTTTCAAGCTTGAGCGAGATGTACTCGTTTACTGTAAATACTTTATCTGCCGTTTTTAGCTCAATAATAATTATCTTGTCTTTTAATTTCGATAGATATTACTTTAATAGAAACAAAAAAAAAAACCACGAGAGGGATAAGTGTTATTAA
>JBHLMB010000298.1:0-4584 GCA_048938565.1 Promethearchaeota archaeon
AATTACATCCACGAGAGGGACAGAAGTTATTCAACGTGCTAAAATCCATGAGAAAACCAGTATTGTTTATGAAAGGAGGAAGGACATTTCGATCGCAAATTGCAGCAAAAACGCATACAGGAGTTATGGCATCAGATCAGCGAATTTGGAAGGCAGTTTACAATCAAACACCCACTATTGAAGTCCCTCCCTCTTTAGATGACATGCTTGACTATATATATTTATTTCATCACCTTATAAAGACAAGGAGTAATAAAGATTTTTATCCCAAAGGAAAGAATGTCCTTTTGATTTTATGGTCAGGTGGATTTGGAATAATAGCAGCGGACATCATCATAGAATCTGGACTTAATTTACCATATTTTGAAGGCGAAACTCTCGAAAGACTACATAAGGTATTTCCACTCAAGGTAGGAAGCCTCAATAATCCATTAGATCTTCCTTGGATGGTCTACACCAAGGAATACAGGAAAATTGTCAAAGCAGCAGTTACAGAAGATATCGACCTTGTCATTATCGTGAGCGATTCTTGGAGAAATATTGAGGATGACGAATTTAAATGGTATTATAATAACATTCTTGACATAAAAGAACACATTGAAAAATTAAATAAAATATTAATCTTAACTTTACCAGAATATCCAAGCGATAATCGACAAAATTTTTACAAAAATCTTATGAAGGATAATTTCATCGTGTACCCAAGCGTTAAACGAGCAACACAAGCCTTTTTAGCGCTATATAACTACGGAAAGAAACGAAACAAGATTATAATGAGTTAATTTTTCTAAAAATTAGACCTTATAATTAGCTCATACTATCCCTCTCCGAGGTTTTTCATCTTATTTAAGGTTTCCGCTTTTTCCTTACCTTTATATAGTAAAAAGACAAAACATAGATCAATATAGAAAAAATAAAAATTTTGAAATGGAAAAAATCCAGATCGAAAAATTAGACCTTCCTGAAGAATGTATTTACGATAAGTTAGAGATCTACGAAAAAATAAAGATTGATAACATATTATTTAAAATCCCAAAAAAATCGTGTAATAATCGATTTTAAAAATTCAGGATATCGATAGAACACTCTTCTCAACAACTAGTTGAGATAAAAAATAGCACATTTCATCTATATTCATTAAAACATCTTAATTTCAAATTTAATACTCACAATAAGGTTAAAATAATCTTGAATCACATAACATGTATTTTTTTTCCTATTATAGATAATCGTTAATAATGAAAATTTCTGGAAATATTTACAGAACTGGATTGTAATCAATATTCTAAAATGGACTTTTGTCAATAATTATAACCACAATGGTCAGATTTTTTATCTCATAAGCATGAAACTACTATCTGGAACTAATTTTCGACACAATAGCAATGAAATACATCATATTATGATCATGATCGCATCATTTAAACAATCTTTTTAGCAATTTATAACTATCTGATGTTAGTATTAAAAAATTTTTTATTTTTTTGTGCGGTTTTTTTTTGTCGGTTGAAAATCGCGCATTAACTTAATCGAATTCTGGTAAATCAACCCACTGCAAACAGTACATTTAAATATGAGAAAAACTAATTAAATCTTAATAAATACTTCCTTAATTGAAATATAAACGAAGTATTTACCCTAAAAAGGGAAAAAACATATTAAAAAAGTGGAGGAATGTAAAAAATGGCAGCTTTTGCTTGGAGTCCCTTGAGAGCTTTAATGAAGAAATCTGGCGCAGAAATCGTAAGTCGAGCCGCAGTAGATAAGTTAATGGATTATTTGGAAGAATATGCCAAAAGTTTAACTGCATGCGCTCTTGACATTGCGAAACACGCTGGAAGAAAGAAAGTTACTAAAGGAGACATGAACATCGCAATTGGCATGATTTAAGCCAAGGTTGATTAAATTCTCAATAGTATTTTAATTTATTTTTTTATTTTTTAGTTATATCTCATTCTTCATTTACTACTTCAAGGATGTTATCTTTTAGTCTTAATTTTTTAAGATATAATGTAAGAGGAACATGTAGGCTGATAAAACGCGCTCCATATGGAGTTAGACTATACGAGACTCGAACTGGTCGTGTATTGTGTATTGTACGATCAACGATCCCAATTTTAGTTAATATCTTTAAGCGGCTTGTAAGAGTACGAGTGCTAATTTCGGATAATTCTTTTTTTAAATCGTTAAAGAAGGGATTCTTTAAAAGCGATAGGGCAAAAAGGATATACGGCGTCCATTTCTTGCTAAAAAAATTAACTGGGGGCATAGTAATTTTCATATCTAAGTCTTTTTTTTCTCCTAATTGATAATATTTTTTTCTTTCCCTCTCAAGCCCCAATAGGTAAGCTTCTTCGATCTTTGGAATTAATTCGATAAGTTCTCCAAAATTTTCAGGATTAAAAATCATATCGTTCAAATTTTTCATTCAGTTATTCACTTGTTTTTTATTTCAAATATAACATCATATTTCATCCACGAATTGAAAGATATTTTCTTTTATTCGTGATCTTTTAATATATAATAAAATTGAAACATGTAGGCTTATTAAACGCTCTCCATATGAAGTTAGACTATATGAAACGCGAACAGGTCGAGTATCATGTATGTTCCGAGTAATAACTCCAAGTTTAGTCAGGGTATTCAAGCGACTTGTAAGAGTGCGACTATTCATTTTGGGTAATCCGTTTTTTAAATCGTTAAAGAAGGGATTTTTTAAAAGCGATATGGCAAAAAGAATGTATGAAGTCCATCTCTTCCTAAGCCAGTTGACTGAGGGCGTAATGATATTCATGTCTACGCTTTTTTTCTCTCCAAATTGATAATATTTTTTTCTTTCCCTCTCAAGCCCCAATAGGTAAGCTTCTTCGATCTTTGGAAATAATTCGATAAGTTCTTTAAAATTTTCAGGATCAAAAAATATATCATTCATTGTTATTTTATAGATTTTTTTCTTTTTCTTTCTTATTCAATAACAGATAAACTAATATTGAAGTGGAAAAAGGACTAAATTTTCTCCAAAAGTTGTCATCTTGTACGAAACGCGAACGGGTCGAGTATCGTTCACGATTCTCTCAATAATATCGAGTTTGCTTAGCGAATTCAAGCGACTTGTTAACATTCGGGAGTTAATTAAAGTTAATGTATTTTTCAAATCGTTGAAATATGCTTCTTTCAAATAATTAACCGTAAGAACAATTTCATTCGTCCATTTTCTAGAAAATAATTCTGAATATTGCTCAAAATAATCATTTTCTACTTTTAATAGATATCCTTTAGTTTTATATTTCTCAAATTCCCTTTTTATACCAGATTGTACTGCATTTTGAATCTTTGGAATGAGCTCAATAAATTCTTTAAAATTATCTGGATCAAAAATCATTGTGTTCTTTACCTCGCTTCTTTGGAAGTTGTTAATTAATACGATTATAGCGATTGGTAAACTACAAGAATTATATATCAATTGTATTTTATTATTATTTATCTTTATTATTTAGCAGGTAATATAACATTAATGAAGTGAAAATGCTACATAGATCTTCTCCAAAAGGAGTCATCTTATAAGAAACGCGAACGGGTTGAGTATCGTGTATGATTCTCTCTATAATACCAAGCTTTTTAAGTGAAGCCAAGCGGCTTACAAGTGTTCTTGTGTTTATTAAATTAAGCCAATTTTTTATGTCGTTAAAATAAGGTTCTTTTAAGTAATTGATTGTTATAATGACATCACCTGTCCATTTTTTATTAAATAAAATAAAAAATTGATCAATATAATTCGAGACCATAAATGCTTGACTTTTTCCACTTTTGTTTTCTTGAAATTCCCGCATTGCTCCGAATTGAATTGCTTCTTGAATCCTTGGTAGGAGTTCAATGAATTCTTTAAAGTTACTAAGGTTAAGTGCGGGTTTCTTTTTTATATTTTCAATTGGATTCATTTTCTCTATAAATTTAATCGTATTGTTTCTTTGATGTAACATAAACTATAAACGAACCCCATAAATTACGAAGACCATCTCCAAATTTAGTCATTTTATACGAGACGCGAACGGGTTGAGAGTCGTGTACCACTCTTTCAATAATATCGAGTTTATTTAGTGTTTTTAAACGGCTCGTTAATATTCGGGCGCTAATTAATGGCAAGGCTTTTTTCAAGTCGTTAAAATATGGTTCTTCTAAGAAGCTTATGCTGAGCATAATAACAAAGGTCCATTTCTTTCTGCTTATATTTCCATAAGATCTAAATGAACTCAAATCTACTTCAGATTGCCTTTTTCCACTCTTATTTTCTTCCAATTCCCTTTTAATGCCTAATCGCATGGCTTCTCGCATCTCGGGGAGTCGTTCAAAGAATTCTTTAAAGTTATCGGGATTAATTATGTATTTGTTATCGTCTTCAGTAGTATTCATTTATGTGATAAAATTAGTTTTATAAGCTTATAAAATATCACTTTTCAATTTATATCACCGAGGGAATAAAAATTATTCAATAGAATTTATAGAAAAAAAATCCTTGAATCTTTTCTGTGAATATCATTCATAAGCAACAAAAAAAGAAAAAAAGAATATTAAACCCATTCCATA
>JBHLMB010000299.1:0-4575 GCA_048938565.1 Promethearchaeota archaeon
TCTTGAAATCTCAATTATCCAAAAAACCACTTAAAAATGTTGAGAAGAGATTAGAAGAATATAATTTTGAGATTATAGAAGAAAAATTATTCCTCCTCGATACATTAAAATTATTTAGAATTAAAAAAAAAGAGGAAAAAAACACAGATGACAGTTAAAAAAGCTCTAAATTTATTTGGAGGTTATTTTTTTAGATGGGTTGGGTTTCCCACTGAACCCACCCTTATTAAGGTTGGAAATCCAGATGCAAAAAGCCCTGTATTTTTAACATGTAACTTCTGCTTAACAGTAAAAAGAGTCTTAAAAGCTTTAAAGGGACTTGATTGTTATCTCTTAATTGCACCCTCAAAAGGAATTAATGTGTGGTGTGGAGCCTGTGGTGACGATTTTAGAACAGATTCGGTCATTTCTATAATTAAAACAAGCGGAATAAATGAATTAGTAGACCATAAGAAATTAATTTTACCCCAATTAAGTGCTCCCGGAATTGATCCACTAATTATTAAAAAAGAATTAGGGTGGGATGTTCAATTTGGTCCTGTGTACGCTAAAGATATTAAGAATTATGTAAAAAATAATTTTGTTAAAACAGATAACCAGCGTCAAATAAAATTTACTCTCTCCAATAGGATTGAAATGGCAAACATGTATTTTTTTATCATTTTCATCTTATTTACATTGGGGTTTTGGATAGTATCGTTGATATTGAGATCTTATAATGTATTGCTTTACCTTGATACAATTGTTATTCTAATTTTAACAATCCATGGTGCTCTAATCATTTTACCGAGTATTAAAACCAAGACTGGAAAGCCTAAAACATTAATTTTTGAGGGGATAATATTAGTCCTAATAATCATGTATTATTTTTTCATATTTCCCGATTTATTTTTCCTAATTTGGAATATTATTTTTTCGCTTATATTTGCTTTAATACTGATTGAAGATTTACACGGTTTAACTCCTATTTATAAAAGCGAGCTTGGTGAGAAAACTTGGAAGAAAGGCGATAAAGAGATGAAATTCATGGGGATGAAAATAAAATTACAGCCCTATGGACACATTTACCTTGACCGTAACAAATGTGTTGGTTGTAAAGTTTGCATCGAGGTTTGCCCGAGGAATCTCTATAAATTCAACGAAAACGATAAAAAAGTAGATCTTCACGATTCAGAGAATTGTATTAATTGCAATGCGTGCGTAAAAAGATGCTTGGCAGATTGTCTTGAAATATCTTGAGTAGAACTTAGAATAATTGTCATTTTCCATTTTTTAAATTTATTTACTAACTCTGGCTTTAAGACTATATGATTATTTTAAGAAAATATCACGATTATTTTTTTTAGGACAGAAAATTTCATTGAGATAATAACACAATAACCTTGAGAATTATAAGAGATCAATGGATGTCCTTTAAAAGAAGCTTATTCGAAATAGATAAGACTGATTTTGATCTAATTCATTCTAAAATGGAACCATGTAAAATCAAGCCGTAAATTGAAAAAATTATCGGGAATAAGTTTTTACAACTATTTCAATTTTGAAATAACCTTATCTTTAAATATTTTAAGGTCGTCAACGGATCCCATAAACATGAAAATTCTCAATCCACGATTGATTAACTCTTGCATTGCCTCAATGTGCGCTTCGGGAGTTGATGGAGCGTTTTTAACGATTTGCTCTGCTTCTTTTGCGGAAAGTTCGCCCCTCATTTTTAACCTCATCATCATTCTAGCAATTTGTTCTTCTGTCGGGTCTAACCAGAGAGTATATCCCGCCGCAATTCGTATCTCGTCGGGGGATCGCCCGATATCTTTACATCTTTCCGCAATCTGGATTCTCCGCTTCTCCAAGATGTCTGGAGCAGGAAAGGATCAAATAGACAATGTATGATGTCAGCATATCGCGTGGCAATCTTGATCGTTGACTTCATCTTTTAGGGGATTTAGATTAAAATTAGGACAACTCTCTGTTCCAATTGCATGCCTATTCTCATCTACATGAATGGGGCATTTTTGGTTTGGATAATTATCCCATGAAATTAAACCGCCACACGATTTACATCTGGTTTTACTAATATTATATTTTTTCATTTAGCTGATATAGATGTTATTTCATGCCCAAATCCGAATGGTCTTTATTATATTAAAAGTAAGATAGCCATATTTAATAATAGCTATTAATACTCAATTAATCCTAATTTATAATTCATAAAAATAAAACCTAATTTTAACATTTTAATTAAATTGAAAAGGAAAATTCAAAAATAGTACATGAAGAAATAAGATCGTTATTAAAATTTATCTTATCAAGGTGTTTACTATGGTTTTAAATGTAAAGTTATATTTCATTCCTCATTTAAGATATCATCAATTGTTTTTCTTAATTTCGGTAAGTGATTAATAATTACATCCCAAACTAAATCATAATCAACTCCAAAATAATGATGGATTAATTTATCTCTCATTCCAGCAATTTTATACCACTCGATTTTATCGTGTTTTTCCTGAAAATGTTGAGGAAGAGCTTTTACAGCTTCACCAATGATTTCTAAACTTCTCACGAATGCTCTCTTGAGAGTTTCGTCATTTTAAAAATTCTTTTGAGATAATTTATCAGATTTAGATAATAAATATTCGATCTCATCCTTAATATGGTTTATCTTATCAATGTAATTTTTAGAACGATTCAAAATATGCCTCCTCTAATATCTTAGGTTTCATATACGGACTGAGAGCCTCGATAGTAAGCAATTCAACGCGTTTTTGGAATAATTCTTCTAAAAAGGATACCAAATCGATAAAATTATTGTAATTTTTTTTACCTTCGTTGAACTCTACTATAAGATCGATATCACTTTCGGATGTATTATTTCCTTTCAAAACGGAGCCAAATAATCCAATTTTTTTTACATGGTATTTTTTAAGAATTTCAACATTCTTTTTCAGAGTTTTAAGGACCTCTGCTTTATTCAAAGTTTTCGTTTCTATTTCACTTTTGATAAGTTTTTTTAATATTTAATAAGATACACACTCTAATATTTTTTTATGTGATAAAAGGATTTGCCAAGAAGACCAACCCGACAATAGTATAAATTACCATAAATTCGCTTTCAAGGAATTTTTCTTCCACGATGTAAATTAATATCCTTACTAGAATCCATTTACAAGCTTGATTCTCTCGTAAAATTAAATTATCAGGAAATGCAATAAAAACTATCCCAGAAAGAATTCTTAACATAAAATCTTTGAAAACAATCAATGCTCGTGGTAATCCTTTAGATTCAATCACTCTTTCCGTGCTTGAAAAATTAAAAGCAAATAGAAGAGATATCAGCGTGCAATATTGATCTATATCGAAATAAGGAAAGAAAAATTTGGATTATTGCGTGATATACGGCTAAACTTGTTCATATTCGTGTCTTTCAATCAAAATATTATAAGAGCCTATGAAGGTAATGGCAGGAACAGAAGAATTATTAGAAACTCCATTTTTCTTTAAATATATCTTTTAAAAGAAAAAATGGAATCCTTCTTGGAGTGGCTAGCAAGAGATTAAGCCATGACAAAAACCAGTTCCATGACTATTTTAATTTTGATATTACCTTATCCTTGAAAATTTTAAGGTCGTCAACGGATCCCATGAATGTAAAAACTCTCAATCCACGATTGATTAATTCTTGTATTGTCTCAATGTGCGCGTCTGGAGTTGATGGAGTATTTTTAACGATTTGTTCTGCTTCCTTTGCGGAAAGTTGGTTCATGTTTTTTAACCTCGTCGTCCTCCCAGCAATCTCTTCTTCTGTCGGGTCTAACCAGAGAGTGTATCCTGCCGCAAGTCGTATATCGTCGGGGGATCGCCCAATATCCTTACATCTCTCGGCTATCTGAACCCTACGCATCTCCACTCGGTTTGGTGTAGGATCAAATAGACAATGCATGATGTCCGCATATCGCGCGGCAATCTTGATCGTTAAATTCCCAAAAACTCCTGCCATTATCGGCACGTCTTTTTGGATCGGGAGCGGACTATTTAACACATTTTCAACCGAAAAAAGCTTTCCTTTATAGGTGGTGTGCTCGTTTCGGAACATGGAGGAGACAATATTTAACGCGTCTTCAAACCCTTGGATTCGCACCTTTGCTGGAGGAAATTCTCCGTAAAAACCTCTAAACTCTGCTTCGTGCCATCCCGCCCCAAGTCCCATTACAAGCCTTCCATTACTAATAATATCGACAGTTGTCGCAATTTTTGCCAAAAGCGTCGGTGCTCTATATCCATAGCACGAAACCAACGGTCCTAATCGAATTATTTTAGTAACAACTGCAAGTGCGGCCAGCAAGGTCCAGCACTCAAGAGGATGATTTTCTTTGCCCATTGGATTGGCCATGTTCATGAGATGGTCCGTGGTTGTAAATAGATCAAGACCACTATCTTCTGCCGTTAAGCAGATTTTCTTCATCATTTCAAAATTAAGCCCCTCAGGAGGGACATGATAACCAAACCATATATCTTCATTCATTTAATGACACCTCATTTTAATTTAAAAATTAATTCGTTTTGATTCAAGACATT
>JBHLMB010000300.1:0-4568 GCA_048938565.1 Promethearchaeota archaeon
ATCTTACAACACCAAACTTTGATGCGCCATATGCTGCAAATTTTGGCATTAGATTTGGATAAATTGCGCTCCCTGTAATAAGGAATCGCCCTTTTTCTTTCTTGTTTTCCTTCTTTAAATGAGGATAAGCTGCTTTGAAAGTGTTAAAAACGCCTAATATGTTTATATTAATTATTGCAGAAAACTGTCCTGAGTCAAATTCATGTGAATTACCCATTCGTGACCATCCCGCATTTGCTATAACACCATCTAAGATACCTAAAACATCCTTGAAATAATTAAAAGTTTCTGTCATTTCATCTATTTTAACGACGTCCGCAGTTTTTACAGCAACTTGAGCTTGGGGGTGGAGATTTTCAATTTCATTTTTTAATGCTTCAAGTTCTTCCAATGTACGAGAAATTAATCCTACATTAGCCCCTTCTTTGGTACAAGCAAGAGCAATTGCTTTTCCAATTCCCCTTCCTGAGCCAGTAATGACAATATTTTTACCTTTCAATATCATAATGCATATAATGCATAACAATGTTAAAAACTTTATATAGAACATATAGGAAACATTCTCAAATCCACAAAAATCATATTTAATTAGTATTATTCATTCTTTTTTGATTTTCAAATAAATTCTTTTAAGATATAAAAATCAAAAAAATATTAGTAATTTCAAAAATTTGTTATTGACATAAGAACGGAATAATTTCATTTTAGTTGGATTTTTATTTATAGGAGTAATATTAACATTAAAAAAGGAGATACTCCACTTCACTCGACATAAAAATTGGATTTCGCCCTCTATTAAACTTTAAGAAGTTTAATTCTCCTTCCTCCTTCATATAATAGTCGAGTGACGTGAATATCTTTTACTTTTCATTTATCTTAAATCTCCTAAATTCAATATAGTTATCTCATCTTTTCTCATCCTTTAATATTAGAGCTAATCCTCAGAAATTTACTAAATTTTTTATTTAAATTCAAATTATTTGAACTTACTTACTAAAAAATGCATTATTTAAACTATTATGGATGAAATTATCAAAAAATATCTTGCAAACGGCAAAATTGCTTTTTTTTTAGGGGCAGGTATTTCAATGGGACCCCCCTCGTGCCTTCCTAGTTGGTGGCAAATAAACCACGCAATTCTCGACTCGCTCGCTAATGAAACTTTTTCCACGATACCGAAAGTGAATGAATTAGTGGATTTAATAAAAAAGCGTGAAGCAGATGGAAAATTACCTCCAGAATTTGTTTCAGAAATCGTAACAAATCGCATTGGAAAATCATATTTTGAAGTACTTCGAGTGTTGGAGAGTAAAGAACCAAATAATTCTCACATGTGGCTTGCGACTTTAGCTAAAGCGGGATTACTAAAAGTAATTATAACTACAAACTTCGATACGCTGGTAGAACAAGCTTTTAAAATGCTTGAAACACCGCTGAAGCTATTAGTCGATCCTGAGGACTATGAGGTATTAGGAGATGTTGAAAAATATTTCCAAAAATCGAGTTCTCCTTGCTTGCTTTTAAAGCTCCACGGTACTTCAACCCGTCCAGAAACATGTATAGATACATTAGCTCAGAGAAAAAAAGGTCTTGATCCCATCGTCTTACAAGTAATGAACTCAATAGGAATGAGAACCTTTATGATATTTTTAGGGTATTCCGGAGCAGACTTAGAGGCAGAACCTAATTACCTTGGTATTAGACAAAGAATGCATGAATCCCCAGGAATAATGTGGCTTCAATTAAAAGGACAACAACCCTTAGGGGTTGTTAAGGAATTAGCTGAATTATATGGTCCTAATCGGGGTTTCATTGAGCATGGATTATTACCTGAATGGTTTGAAGGATTTCAAGAGATATTACCTACATCGATTACTCCACCAATCCAGAGAGATTTTTCTGAGGATGGCATCCAAAAAATCAAATTTGAAAAGCAAGAAATTTTAAAACAAAAAGTCCAAAATTGGGCAATGGAACAAGGAATTGGTGAAAGCGCAATTGTTCTTACAGATATTGGCATTCATGCTGGATTTTACGACTTAACACGATCCTTGCTAATTGAATTTTTAGAAAAAGCCGAAGAAGTGCAACTAACACCTTTTGGAAAAGGATTACTAACCGAGCAATTGGGAAGTGTAGAGAAAAATAAAGGAAATTATCAAGATGCATTGAATCATTTCAATCTCGCACGGAATTACTTCAAGGAGGCGGACAATCTAGAAGGTTATCACATAGCGTCTCAAGGATTAGGCGATATTAATATGCACCTTGCTAATTTTGAAGAAGCCGAAAAGGACTTCATTGAATACATGGAGTATTCTAAAACCAAGGGTGATATTGAAGATTATTTAAGCGCCTTGCAGAATTTAAGCAATCTTCATAGGAATACTGATCAACTACAAGAATCCCTAAACTTTGCTAACGAAATTATTACCATTTCAACTCAAAACGGATTAGAGCCTTACAAAGCCCAAGGATTAATGAATAAAGCACTAATTTTAAACGATCTTGGAGATGTAGATGAAGCAGAGGCTTTATTTGAAGATGCAACAGCAATTCTTGATCGATTAGGCGATGATAACCTGCTTTCCCAGGCTCTCATTGAGTTATCAAGAATTTCTTTCTATAGAGGTCAGGTCACACGAGCAGAAGAACTATTAGAGATAGCGAAGCAAAAAGCTTACTTGATAGGAGATCCTGGAAGAACCATTAGGGTTGAAAAAACTAAGGGAGACTTTCTGATGAAAATGGGGGCTTATGCAGAAGCAATCAAAATTTTAGACGAAGCATTATCTAAAGCCGAACAACATGGTGACTTAGATCTTACTTTAGCAATAATGCAAAATATTGGCTTAGCCCATCAAATGAACGGAGGACCAGAAGAGGCTTTAGAGATTTACGAGAAAGCAGTTAGAATCGCTGATGATGCCGGGATCGAATCAAAATCTGCTGGAATAAAAATAAACATAGGTATAATATTTGAACAAGGAGGAAGATTAGAGGAAGCATTAAATTACTATACACAAACAGAGGAAGTTTTTAAACGCCTTGGAATGCTTGAATCCTATTCTGATTCTCAGGGAAATATTGGAAACATTTATTATCGTCTTGGTAATTTCGGAAAAGCTCGTAAGTACTATGCAATCGCGTTAGAAACATCAGAAAAACTTCAAAACATCGATAGCATTTTACGGAACCAATTTAATATTGCTAATGTTCTCGTTCAATCAGGAGATTACGCAGGTGCTAAAATTAATTACAGGAATGCTATTGAACTGGCAAAACGAAATGAACGCTATGCCTTAAAAGATACTTTTCAATTAACATATGGTGGTTTACTTTTCCAACTTGAAGATTACGGAGGCGCAATAGAGGCTTATGGTGATTCTTATGTGTCTAGTATCGAAAGAAAGGATTACAATCAAGCGGGAATGTCAATGTATCACGTAGGTTTAGCATATCTTAGGTTAAACGAGTTTGATAAAGGGATAAAATCGATAGAAGAAGCTTTAGATTCATGGAATATGCTTGACGAACAACCTCTCCAATATGAGGAAGCCTTTAATATTTTAAATCAAGCTAAAGAACATTTAAAACAAAATGAATAATGAAGATATTATCAGTGAAAAATGTAAAATAATCTAATTAAAAGAAGGATTCAGGCGTAATGCCAAAACCTGCAGACATCACATTGATATATTTCCATAAATGACTTTCTTCGATTCTTACTCGATATAATTCTTCGAAATAACATAATGCTCCCACATTTTTCGCAAAAATATGTATTTTCCAGGGAATAGCTTAATTCTGCTGTCATAATAATCACCTTATTACTATAAAATAATAAAGGATAATTCTAAAAAACAATGTGATATGACGGTGATATTCTTATTATAATACCCCTAAAAATAAAACCTGTTTTCAATGAGAAAATGATACGAAGTTCTTTTCCATTATTAAGGAATGACATCTAAATTTCGTGCCAAAATCGACAAATTTTGCATTGATTTATTTTAACAAATTTTATCGATTCAGACTTAAAGGGCATCATTACTTGACGCATTAAACCCCCGCATTTATTACAAAAGTGAGATTGAACTAATTTTGATTTTTGCACTACCATTATATAAAATAATTATGTTTTTTTATTTAAAACTGTATAAAATAGACTTTTTTACTTGATATGGCAACGAAATTATTTATACTTTCAATAAGAAAATAATGTAATACAAAACATATTTTTGGAAATTAGATTTCAAGAGAAAACCAATGCTTACAAGTAATACATTGACGGATCTTGGTAAATTTTTTTATTTTAGAATCATTTGACGCGAGGAGTCTATTAGTCATTTTACCCCCACATTTGTCACAATATTTTAGCTCAAATGACACTATGGTTTTCTTTTGTGTGGCCATTTTATTCTCTTTATTTTTTATCTTCAAAAGTTATTAAACAAAAAATTCAAATGTATATAAAAAAACCCTATAATAATAATATGAAATAATACATTTATAAATTTATTCAAATGATCATTTAAGGAAAAATTTTGTACCTTCATATCTTTTTT
>JBHLMB010000301.1:0-4324 GCA_048938565.1 Promethearchaeota archaeon
TTATCTCCATATTCGGTTTCGTAATCCCAATTTAATACATTACCTATATTTACTTTACTCATTTTCTTAACCACTCTTCATTTTGTTTTCTTATATTCAAGTTACTATCTTTAATCTAAATATTTAAAGATTTTCTATAAATAATTAAGGATAGTTTAAATTTAATAAGAGGGTTTAAACATTTCTTGATAATTCCAATTAAAGAGTAGAATCGATTTTATTCAAATCTAATGCTTAGAGCCCTTTGATGAATCCATAATACTATTACAGAATATATTCATTCTGATTGAAGTCTTATTTCTACAATAAATTCAAATGATTAATATCTTCTTTTACATTTTTAATTCTCATGATCAAGACGGTGCAATACAGCATATCACCAAAGGTAATGGAGTTAAACGATCAAAAAATATATGATAAAATCGATTGGATCAAGGAAAGAATTCCTGAAGGGGAATCCGAGTTATTCATAGCAATTGGTGGCGATGGTGAAGCTCTCAAGGCGTTTCATAAATATCCCGAGAAAAAAATATTGGGTTTTAAAATCGAAGACGGAAGAAGTCTAGGGTTTTATTCCGCTGTTGATTTATACTATATAGACGAATTTATCATTGAAAAAATAAAAAACGAGAATTTTCAGACATTATCCTTGCCTTTATTAGAGTACATAATCCACAACAAGAAATCCTTCATTATAAATGAACTCTGCGTTCAGAGGAGTCTTATAGGGAAATCAGGGAAATTCTTAGTTGATGGCATAAACATGCATCGTCCATTTAAAAAATCCATCAAAAATAAATCGTGGAAGGTTTAATTATATTTAGATCTTCATTTTGGATTTGAATGAATTGGTCGAGCTCTAGAAGGCTAAAAAGAATTTCCCTATAAAAATATTTATGTCTATTTTTTTCCACAGATCAAACCGCTTTTTCCCATATAAAACTTTAAAAACTTATTTAGTTCCAAATCATTTAAGGGTTCTTTAAAATAAACTTCATCAATATCCCAGTGTTTTATTTTATCAATTAAATCATCTATCTTTCCAAAAATTTTTTCTTTTTTAAATAGGTCTTGAAACGAGAAAACTCCACCTTTTTTTAAAACTCTTAAAGCCTCCTTTATTACAATTGTTCTATCTTTAACAGCCCTAACTTCATGGAAAACATAATTGCTTACCACTGCATCAAAATATCCATCGTTAAATGGAATTTCTAGAGCACTTGCTTTTTTAATTTCGACACGATCGCTAACATTTTCAATATGTGCGTTATTTTCGCATTTTTTTTTAGAATAATCCCATCCTCTTCTCCATGTGTCAATAGCATATATCTTTGAGTTAGGAAATTGTTTTGCTAGCGTAATTGCTAATGCTCCAGCGCCCGTTCCTATATCTAATGCTTCGTCTATTCCATCCCATTTAAGGTTTTCAACCACATTATTTCTCATCGTGTTCTGAAATTCATTATTGTTTTTTGAAAACATGTAGTAAAGATAAAACATTACGATAAATATATAAAGAAATAAAGCAGCACTAATCCATAAAACTATTTTTATTATCAGAAGAAATGGCAGGAGAGAAAATAGAATTAAAACGCTTGATATAATAAATAAAATTAATACTAATCGCTTTGGAACCCAATTTCCATAATCAACATTGTTTTCTTTTATTTCAAACACCTTTAATTGTTTAATTTTTATTATTGTGATTTTTCAAATATTTTCAATTAAAATTAATATAAAAAATTGATTACCTATATTCAATTGAGAAGATTGTTTTATTGCTTATAATTTTCCAAGTTCTCCACCCATTCCTAACCTTTTTCTTTGCTTCTTCTATAAAGTCATTATACCCAATCTGACGGCATGATTTTAAGTTGTTAGATGGATCGTGATTATATCGCTCGCAGATCATTTTAGTGGTTTTCCCTTTATCCGTCATTATGATTGCATCGTCGATCACATAAGGACAGGGTGTCTGTGAATCTGGATCGTAATCATCACATTCCGCGCAGGTCCAATAACCCTTAGAATTGACGCATTTAGCGATCCCACAAATTTTAGAACCTATTCCTCCATTAAAGCAGCCAGGGCATTTATTTTTGTATAATTTCAGGAACTTTTTTATAGTATCAAGAGTGGACTGAATTCCTTCACGATTCAATCCCATTACCATACTAAGATCAATTATGTTCCATCCTTCCCAGATCTCTTGTATCTTTTTAGCAGCTTCTATAGCCTCTCCGATATAAAAATCGCAACCAAGACATAGAATACCACAAGGTGCGAGAATATATCTATCTTCTTCTTTAACATCATTAATGTCTAAATCTCTCATTATTATCGTTGTAGTAATTTAATTTAAATTAATTCATCAACATATTACCTATTTCTATTTAACTCTGTTTTTTTAATCATTATTTTTTCATAGGTTGTCTTTGTATCTACCGGAGGTATTATTTCTCTCTCGTTTTTTACAAGAACTATCGCATTTTCTGGGCAAGTAGGCACGCATACACCACATCCTATACACTTTCCAATATCGTGCTTGCTTTTTTCATTTACAATCCTGATGGCCCCCATCGGGCATCTTTCTTCGCATATTCCGCATCCTATACAATCTCCAGTAGATATTTCCACATGGAAATTGGTAGTAAAATATTGAGAGGGATTTTTAAGTCTCTTTTGGTTTTTAATTACTTCACAGCAGCAACCACAACAATTGCATATCACCTTGGGTTTTTTTGAATTTGATGTCTGTGGAACCAATCCAACCTGTTCAAAATTATTTATAAGTTGAAGCGCTTCTTCCTTCGTTATAAATCTTGCTAACCCTTTTTCGTGAAATAACTTGGCAGCAAAGCCAAATGTCATACAGGTTTCTCGTAAATTCGTTGTTTTACAGGGTTCCCCAACTAATTCTCTTGCCCTCCTGCAAACACAATCCATTATCCCGATTGTATTAGTGTTGCTTATAATATATCTAATTTGGTCGAAGTTTGCAATTGGTAGATCATAAGAGACGGATTCTTCAACCGGAATTACTCGTAATTGAGGTATTCCAGTTTTATTGAATTCATGTATAAATGCTTCTTCGAAATATTGAAATACATTCTTAACGAGATCAGGAGTAAGCCTTCCAAGTTGATATTCATACATTCCAATTGCGAAAAGTGCGTTGGCATAGGTTTTTTTTCCTTCTTTTTCAATGAATTCGATTGTTCCTTTTTGAAACATTTTCTTAAGTATCATTTCCAACTCTTCGATAGAAATATCGCGATCTTTGATTTTTCGATGAATACTTTCTATTTCTTGGGGAAAAAACTCTAATAGAGTTGCAAAATATGCCTCCTCAGGAGTAAAAAGAATTTTCAGCAGGCGAATTTCCACACCAGATTCTGTTTTAGGATAGCCAACGGGCATCTCATCTAAATGTAATTGTAAGCTTCTGTATATATCAAGACTTTCTTCAATCATATGACTCATTTTTATCTTTTTTTTTATTTTTGCCAATTATGTTTATTGTAGTATTATTTCAAGATAGATATATTGAGGTTTCCTATATAAGGGTAACCTATTTGCTATATCAGAGTATAGTCCTTAAAATAATTATACATAACTATAGCACGACTTGAGGTTATTTTCAAGTTCTCTTCATAAAACTCAAATTTTTATTCATAAAACCATTTCAGCTCGGGAAATGGCAATTGAATAAGGGTTAATCCGAAGTCCTTTATTACATCAACCAAAATATGCTTTTCTCACTATATTATTTATCTGCTATGGTACTTAATGATTGATTTTTGCTCAATTCATCCAGTATGAAATTGATTATTGCCTGATATCTAGATATTTCTAACTTGATCAATCGATTCTTAAAAGAAGAATTAATAACTTTACTGAGATCGTTGTAAGTAATCTTTTTAAAATCGATGAAAGGTCCTAATTCGTCTTTTATAGAGAGCTTCAACAACCCTCTAGAAGCTATCGGGCTAATTCCCATATAAGTTGCTAAATTATCTCCTAAATATCTGATAATTTCCATTATTTTCGAAAAATTTGAATTCTTTTAATATAAATCTTATAATTTCAAAATATTTTCAAATAGTCAGTCGAGATCTATAAGTGCTTGACATTTATTGCATTTTTTTGCTCCACGAAATAAAGAGTTTCCACACTCAGGACAGCGATATCTTTTTTCTTCGGCTTCTCGCAATGAATCCTGATGCTTATTTCCTTCCTCGTCTTCATCTCAATGCCCCTGGCTGGTGGAAGGATGCTCATCCGGACGAAATGGTCAAATACGGTCTTCCCTATGATGAGGATG
>JBHLMB010000301.1:4334-4566 GCA_048938565.1 Promethearchaeota archaeon
GGCTTCGACAAACTTCTCATTTCCCAAATCTTTCCAGACAGGTATGGTTCTTAACATAACTTTTTTTGCTAGGGCAATTGGAAAATTATCTACATATTTACAAGGCCACTCTTCGCATTGATGACAACCTTCAATTTTTTTTTTTAAAGTACAATTTCTGATTGGACAGATTTGACACGCAGGAAATATTATTCCATCAGATAAGCAGCCCGTACAGGAAAAAACGTTGTCG
>JBHLMB010000302.1:0-4563 GCA_048938565.1 Promethearchaeota archaeon
GCGATTTAATTTGCTGAACTAGTTGAAAAATTAGCAAAAATGTATTGGGCTGCTTTACAAGTAGGTAAGCCTTATACTCTGGAAGATAAGTCATTAGATAAGTTTTACACCATTTTCACACAAAATTTTGCGAATTTTTCATAAAACAAGTCAATTAAATAATTCATAGGTTTTTTTAAAAATTTAAGAAAAGGTAAAGAGGTTCAAATATTTTTTAACTTCTTCAAGCCACATTGAGGACATATGATATTACCTAATCCCACAATCGAATAATTTTGAAGTGCCTTTATTTCGCAACCACAATTAGGACAGCGGAGATTGACGGTAGGAAACCATTGTCCCTGGATATTAGGCAGATTATACATAGTTTCGATGAAATTCGACTTTTCACTGCTTGAAAATTGAAAAAGTTGATTTTCTTCAGCTAAGGACTTTCCTTTTGGACCTAATATCATTAAAAATTTTATCTTGTTTGGAGCGTTCAACAAGGACAGCGTCCGAACTATTGCTTTTTTTTCGTGAATTGAAAATAATTTTGCGAGTTCTGGAGGTGCAAGAGCAACTAATATACCTTGAGAAATTTCACTTGTCATTCCTGTTTTTTGAAATAGGAATTGAAAAGCCCTACCCTGATCATCTATCGCCCAAATGAAGTTAAACGAGGAAATATCGTAATCTTCCTGGTTTGGGCCAATAATCCTTTTAATTGAAATGTTCCAAGTGTAATGAGGGAACTTATGAGTATTTGATATAAGATCGTTAAAAAAACTTTTTTCAATCATTGGAAAGGATTTAAAAACACTTTTTAATGACAATAATGTTATCTGTGTTAGTTGATTTGAATTAAGGCGATCCCAGGGCGTGAGTGTGAATACTTGAAAAAATTGATTTGGCATTGTAATTTTCTAATTATTTTAAAGAAATTAAATTTATTGAAATTTATTAAAAAAAAGATAATATAGGAGATATTGCTTATTTTTGTTTTGATAAATAACGGATATTGATCATTAAATCACGCAATTCAATTAGATCGCTCTCTTTTTCGATATGTTTTTTGCGAGCACCATCGGCAAGAGGAATTGCGACGATTTTATTACCTTGGAGCGAAACCATTTTTCCAAAATCTTCCGCTATTACTAGTTTCATAGCAGCAAGTCCAAATCTTAAGCCTAAGATCCGATCGAAAGCGTTTGGATGTCCTGCTCTCATGGTGTGTCCTAAAACGACGCTCCGACATTCATATATGATATTATTTTTATCAAATTCTTCCATAAGATCATTGCGTAAATTCAATTCATCAATAATAATCTGTGACATGTTGAGAGCTGGTAAAACGGGATTTCCGAAAGAGTCCTTAGGTAATTTATCAATTGTTTCTTGAGATATCGTTTTAAAGTCGTTCTTGAGCGATTCAGGATCGGGATATGCCCCCTCTGAGCAAGCAATTATATGGTATTTATAGCCTGCATTCACTCTGCTCTTGAGGATGTTAATAACATCTTTTTCTAATGAAAACGGTGTTTCAGGGATTAAAATAATGTCGGCACCACTCGAAAGACCACTGTACATTGTTAAAAAACCAGCATCTCGTCCCATTATCTCTACTATAAACACTCTCTGATGCGAACGTGCCGTTGTAGTGAGGTTATCCATTGCGTTTGAAGCTAATTGTGCACCACTCCAAAATCCAAATGTGTACTCGGTACCCGCCAAGTCATTATCAATAGTCTTGGGACAGCCTATTACTTTAACACCAGTGTATTTATGCATTGCGTCAGCCACGCCATTTGTATCATCTCCACCAATTACAATCAAGGCATCTATACCAAGTTCGTCGAATTTTTTGGCCATTTGATTTGCTACTTTTTCCTTGATTTTTTCCTTTTCTTCTTCCGATTTTGCCTTACTTACTTCCTTAAAAGGATTTGTTCTACTTGTATATAGTAAAGTCCCTCCAATCGTATGCAAATCGTCGTGATCTGCGATGTTTAAAGGAATTGTCTCATTTTCCAAGAATCCTTTCCATCCACGTAAAATCCCCACACATTCTATACTCACATCAAAGGCTTTCAACATTATACCATATAATACGGAATTCAAACCTGGACAATCACCACCTCCGGTTAAAATTCCCACTTTTTTAATTGTCATAATAATACACCTAATTGAAATTGAATTAGTTAATCCCATAAATCATAAAAAAGTTATAAATACTTATATAATCTTGTGGACAATAGTTATTCTCTTAATTTTACTATCTAAAACATAGTCAATCTATAATAAAACAAGAAAAAATTATACTATTTTAAAATCATTATCATTATCAGTCTCATTATCATTATTTAATGGTTCGAAGGAGTATTGTGTTTCGTCTTGAGGCATAATGTAGCTCCCTCCAGCATTATCAGTTATTTTAAGCGTGAACGGAAATTTTCCTTTTTTTGCTTCCTGGAGATCGTCAATAATTTTACTTACACGAGTGAATTCAGGATCGTTATATTCTAAGCTGTTTTTATAAATCTTTACAGCACTTTCAAACTTAAAAAGAATCCCTTCTATAGTAGTAAGATAAAAATCTGCCTTAGGTCCAGGTTCTACAACAAGCTCTAACTCTGGAATCTCGAGTTTACCAGTTGGGGAACGATACAACATTGATCCAAGGTCTTTTTCGTTTTTAATTCTCATTAAAATTACACCAGGCTTCATTTTAGAAGACAGGGGTACGACATCTTTTGTTAAATAACCACAATCATTACATTCATATTTAAGGATTAAAATTTGGTCTCCATCTTGAGAGTCATAGATCGTTTTTTGGATCTTGATGATTCCTTTAGTACAGGATGGACATTTAAAAGAAAAATCTTCCTCGTTTTTTTTTGCTTTCTCTGACATAAATATGTTTATAGAATTATTGAAGATTGAAAATCTTGACTATTAATCTAAATAGAAAAATTTTTAAAATTTCTGGTGTTTATGATCGTAATATAGATATAACTTATTTACCTTTAATACAAAGTTGGAATTAAATGCTTAAACATAATAAAATCAATTCACCTGTTCGAATTAACTTTGTATTAAGTTCTGTAAGTGTATTATCTTTAGTACTATTATTAGTATTAATTTTATAAACACAACCAGCTAAAAAGGGGATAGAACTTTTTGCTGGTTGTAGTGATAATGATATAAAAATCAAAAAAGAAAAAGTTGGAAAAATTGACGGAAAGCGAAAAGATAATTGAAATTTTTTTTCATGGTCGTGGTGGCCAAACGGCCATAACAGCAAGCCAGCTTCTTGCTGAAATGGCTTATGAAAAAGGATTTAAAGACACGATAGCTATCCCAATAATAGGCGCCGAAAGGCGCGGTGCCCCAATAATGGCATTCACAAAAATATCCGAAAATAAGCAGATAAAGACCTACGATAGTGTGAAAGAACCAGATTTTATGGTCATTTTTGATACATCTTTGCTTGATATTCCAAGTATAAGAGATACGATTAAAAAAGGAGTAACCCTCATTGTAAATAGTCCTAAACCCATTAATACGGAAGGATTACCACCAAACATTAAAGTCTTTATCGTTGACGCCACGGGAATCTGCATTAATAGGGAATTCATGCATTCCAGCGGGCCTATATTGAATATCCCGATGTTGGGAGCATTTGGAAAGGTAACGGGATATTACGACCTTGAAATCATAGAAAAAGTGCTAAAGAAAGAGTTTGGAGAAGCAAAATTAGAGAAGAACATAATTGTTGCGAAGGATGCTTATGAATCGGTTAAGGAGGTCTGAAAAATGTCTGATACTGAAAAGTGGAAGGATATTAATAAGTCCAAGGACAAGAGGCCAAAAGTTCAGGAGTATAAAAATTGGGAAGAATTGCCCCCCATACCAATTTCCTTACCAATCAAAGGATCGATTGGAGAAACTGGCGATTGGAGGACCTTCAGACCAGTAATAGACCAAGAAGGGTGTAATAAATGCGGAATATGCTGGATGTATTGTCCTGAAGGCACCATTACTAAAAATGAAAATGGTACATTCCAAATTGACCTTATATATTGCAAGGGTTGCGGGATATGTGCAGTAGAATGCCCAACTAAAAACATTGAAATGATAAGAGAGAGTGAAGCATAAAGTGAGTAAAGCTCAAAAAGATATAAAACAAGAAATGGAGACAGTGATTATTAAAGGTAATGTGGCAGCAGCCTACGCAGCTAAATCAGCAAGAGTACAAGTAATAAGTGCTTATCCAATAACGCCACAAACAACGGTTGTTGAGAAGCTATCGGAATTCGTGGATCACGGTTTAATGCCGGGAACTCAATACATTAAAGTCGAAAGCGAACACAGCGTAATGGCTTCAATTATTGGAGCTAGTTTAGCTGGAACCAGGACTTTCACGGCTACATCTGGACAAGGACTTTTTTATATGAACGAAATGCTACATTGGGCCGCCGGAACGAGATTGCCAATAGTTACTGCAATAGCTTCGAGAGGCCCCGCACCTCCCTGGAATATATGGGCGGATTTTACGGATGTCATTTCACAACGAGATACGGG
>JBHLMB010000303.1:0-4523 GCA_048938565.1 Promethearchaeota archaeon
GAAAAGTCCCGTATCATTTCCTTATCTTTGCATTTCTTGAAGGATTTCTTTGAGTATTGATAAGGGTGATTGCATATTTGTTTTAATTTCACTAATAATGCCAATAAGATACCTTTTTTCTTCTTTTTATTGTTTTCAGCGTCTTTCATCTCTTTAAAAGCAGTATCTACAGCGTTTTGATATAAATTAATTTGTTCATTACTTAATTCAACAAACAATTTTATTTCGTTTTTCTCAGGTAAGTCGTTAATGATACTCTTATCTGTTTTAACTCTGCGTAGGATAAAGGGAGATATGACTTTTTTTAATTTATCAATTGCGTCCTTATCTTGAAATCGTTCTATGGGAAGGATATAATTATCCTGAAATTCCGTCTTTGATCCCAATAACCCGGGATTGAGGAATTCGAACAATGTCCATAGCTCTAATAATCTATTTTCCACAGGAGTACCACTTAAAGCAATTCGAAACTTAGCCTGCAGTCTTAATATCGCTTGGGTTTGTTGAGATGAATAATTTTTGATATTTTGAGACTCGTCAATAATGATTCCATCAAATGGAATGACTTGTAAGATATCTACATCGTTTCTTGCTGTTCCATAAGTGGTTAATACAATTTCATTAGGTTTAAGGTATTTTTTTAAGTCTAATGCATTTTTTATTCTATCTAGACCGTGGTGTACAGTAATGCTTAATTCAGGTGCAAATTTTTCCATCTCTCGTCTCCAATTAAATAAAACTGATGTTGGACATATAATTAATATGCTTTTGGCGTTTTTATTTAACAACTCCTTTCGAAACAACAAAAATGCTATAAATTGTAATGTTTTACCTAAGCCCATATCATCAGCCAAACAAAGTCCTAAGTTCAAAGTGCTCAAGTTTCCCATCCAACTTAAAGCATCTTCCTGATAAGGTCGTAATTCTCCCCTAAAACCAAGTGGGCAGGATATTTCTTTAAGCGTATCAATCGTCTTTAGTTTTTGAACGATCTCTCCAAATTCTCCTTCAACAACAACCTCATATTCAGGTCCATTCTCTTGTAATTGAATTTTTCCCGTCAATCCAAGCTTTAAAGCTTCAATATATGTTTTTTTTCCTGAATTAGAAGCATCTCGCAGGGCTTCTATGTCATTGAATTCAACTAATACCCAATTTCCTTTAATATTCACCAATGGATCTGTTGAATTAAGGAGATTTAAAAATTCATCTTCCGATATTTTTTGCTCTCCTAGACTTGCTTCCCATTTATATTCTAACATCGAATTTATATCAAACATCGAATCAAATTGAGACGATATACCTTTTTTTGATGATTTCTTCTCACTCGTGCGTATGACGAGTCGAGCTGATAAACGTTGTTTTCCCCCAGTTGTAAACATTTCTGGAAGGATTATATTAAATCCACTTTGAATCATTAAGTCCTTAGGGTATTTTAAAAAATCTATTACCTCGTTTGAGCTTAATCTTATTTCACTTGGATGTTTTTCTTGTAGCGCACGATTTATTGGCGGAAAAATCTTAGCTGCAGTCCCTAGAGCCCTCAGTATCAACTCAATTGGACTTTTATCAGTATTTAAGGGACTAAAGGTTTTTTGTTGCGTTTTGTTGTCCATTTTCCAGATTTTATTTAAAATTATTGGATTTCCTTCACCAGGTGGTGATATGGCAAAAGTTAATGGCCAATCCCCATCAGGTTTATTAGGATATTTTAATATGAAAGAAAATAGCGAAACATAACCAAAAGAAAACCCTCGTGCGGAATTTGCCCAATTTTCAATTAAAGATGGAATTATTGTTTCATAAAACTCCGTGATTGGGAAATTTGAGTTTTTAGATAGAAGAGAACGCAGAAATCTATAATCCCATTCTGACTTCAGCGCATAATCACTTCCCCTTTTCATATCACTACTATAAAATTCTTTAAATGTCGTAAAGTTCTTTTTATTCAGAATAAAGCGAATTATAAAATCCCCTGCGATATCTATAAACCTAGAAAAGAGATAAGAGGGATGCCAAAGGCCTTCAGTAATTACAGCTCCATTTTCTGAGAAAAAATTAACGGGAAGATTAAAAGCGAGTGGAGAAGCATTTATAGTTATGTCTTTAAAGCGTTTTTTGTCGTTTTCTGCATTTAATAGTAACCTCCATTGACCTATATATTGTTTATTTTCAAGGGATTCTAGAATTGGTACAAATTGTCCTTTATTTAGCAATTCAAATACTAACTTTGTAAAAAAAGCCCATGTTTTAATAGAATTACTATAGGATTTAATATTACGATCATTTGAGCGATAAATATCAATAGCTTGTAAGGTTTTTATAATTGGACCTAATGGTATGATTTTTGCCTTGAAAGAAAATACTCCAAATGCTTGCTTATTGAGATTTTTTAATCCATCATTTTTTGAGAATTCTGAAGTCATTGCGAGAAGGATTTCGCAAGTCAATAATTTGTTTGCTGGAATAGAAGGGAATGTTTGATGTATGCGTTTTTCAAGCTCATCCTCAGAGGATATTACTGGTACCCAAAATATAAAAAAATTAGATCCTTTTGGAAGGATTTTTCCTTTTGTTAATAGTTTGAATCCACTTAAAGGTTCGCTCCAATATTTCGATGGGATAAATGTGAGTTCGAGGTTGTTGAAATTCATGGTATATTAGGTTTTTTAGTTTATAGAACGCCCTTACTTGAAGGTATTTGATCCGAAACTATCATCAAGGCTTTTTTAATTGCTCTGGCAAGTGCTTTAAATGCTGCTTCTATTTTGTGATGTTGATCTTCCCCGTACAGTACAGTCAAATGCAAGTTCATTTTTGCATTCTCTGCAAATGAATTGAAGAAGTGTCTGATATCCTCTACGGCCACATCTTCAATATTGCATTCATTTAATTTTAAATCGAGGATTAATGATTTACGCCCACTAAAATCTAACGCACATCTAGCTAGGGACTCATCCATCGGGATTAAAGCATCACCATACCTATTAATACCTTTCTTATCTAATGCTTTATTAAAGTTTTCACCTAATACTATTCCTATATCTTCAATTATATGGTGAGTCAAATCTCCTGAAGCTTTTATCTTCAAATCAATCCCTGAATGCTTGGCTAATAATGTTAACATATGGTCCATAAACTTGAATCCCGTACTAATCTCCGAGTTTCCTGAACCATCCAAGTTAAGTTCGATTGTTATGTCCGTTTCGGTTGTTTTTCTCGAAACCTTGCTCGTTCTTTTCATTTTTATATCTCTAAAATAAATATAATTATCCAATATACTTATGAATTATAGATTTCTCTCTAATTTAAATTCAAGGATAAAAAAAAAAAACTAATGTGATATTTGAAAATCATTATATGTGTTTTTTTGTAAGATCAAGAGAAAGAATTTTTAACAATTTCTCTGAAAGATAAAGGGATATCATACAGCTTAAATACCAATTCATCTATTAATTCTGATAAATTCGGGAAGTTCCTATTTTTATTATTTAGTATCTTTTTGACATTTATTCCAATTTCATTGGCTATTTTTTTTTCACTTTCAAGAATAGGAATTTTTATAGGTAGACTCTTAAGCTTTTCAATTAATATTCTTGGAAATAATTTTTTATACGATCCAAACGATTTGATGAAAAAAAATGATATTAATGACGAATTTATCAAACCTAGTAGATATAATTCATTAAATTCTACAATATCACTTCGAATAAGCCTTAAATTATAGATTGATTGGGATGTTAGCGAAGAATCTTGATTAAGAGTTGCACAGATATGATTATTTTTGCTTATTTGTCTAATGAGGATAGAATTCTTATAATTGTCGAGATTTTTGTAATTAATTCCCTTTTTTGTAATATTAATATATCTTTTTTCTTTCACTCTATATCGTTCTAATGCAAAAATGTACGATTTATAAAGATTTTCTTCCTTTTTAGGAATTTCTTGAATTATAATGTTTTCTGGGGATTTGAAGCTGAAGTCCAGATTTTTACACTTAAAACAGGCGATTGGTTTCTTAGGAAGGGGTATGTAATAACCACAATTATTGCAACAAATCACTTGTCCGTCTTTTCCTAGCTCAACTCCTCTCGAAAGTGATATTTCGTAATTATCTAAATCCATTATCTCTCCTAAACTTTTAAAATGACTACTCAAGTAATCTAATATTTTTATATCTCTTTTATCGATGTGAATTAAAAAATCGTAATTCCAGGATTTTATTTGTTTTTGAAGCAATTTTTTTTTCTTAATTTCATTATTTAAGGCCAAATTTATCTGTATCGTGTTATTTTCTCTCGCAATTTGGCTTTCTTCTTTTTCAAGTATAATAATCGTATTTGACACATTTAAATCTTTAAATTTGGGGCCAGTATGAAATAATTCTCTTATTTTAGTAAGATGATATATGTATTTTCTAATAATTCTTCGATTTGTTAAAGTCAAGATCGAATCAGGGACTATGTATCCAAGTCGGCCGTGGTTTCTAAGAAACCTTATACCGATTTCAATGAAAATTTGAT
>JBHLMB010000304.1:0-4519 GCA_048938565.1 Promethearchaeota archaeon
TATGTTTTTTTGGCGGTCTTATTATCAGTGGCGGCGGAACTATCGTGCGGGAATCAAGTTTATTAGGAGTTCCAAGTATTGAATATTTCCCTGGGGAATCTGCGCCTCAAGAGGAATTTTTAATTAGTAATGGATTTCCACTTAGACATGTTAAAGATACTGGCGATGTAGTCCAGGAAGCAGAAAAAATTTTAAATAAGGGGCCAACTGCTGGAAGATTTGATCTATCGTTTAAGGAAAAAATTAAAAATTTTGAAAATCCTATTAAAATCTGTCAAGAAGAAGTAATAAAAAAACTCTCAGATAATTCGTAAAATATTCAGGTTTTAAGAACGATTGTTGAAATCATAATATATTTTTTCGAGCTTCTTCCCTACTTCGTCCCAAGTATATCTTTGAATGAATTTTTGGGCTTCTTTTATAATTTTTTCTCTTTCTTTTGGATTTTTCAGGTAATATACAATCTTTTGTGCTAGTAATAATGGTTTTTTTGGAGGAACAAATATCGCATTGTTTTTTAAGACTTCTTTATAAGCAGGTAATAGGGAACAAATCACGGGTGTTCCGCAAGCGATGGCTTCAATTGGAGTTAGTCCAAATCCTTCAGAAGCATGGGAATAAGTTATAAAAATATCGCCCATGGTATAATAAACCGGAATATCCTTTTCGGATAAAAATCCAACGAATTTTATATCCTTGTATTTTCGTTTCCACATCTCATATTTGGCCTTCATTGTAAAATCAGGTTTTCCACCAACAACTAAAGTAATATCTGGTATTTCTTTTTTTGCGATAATGTACGCATTTATGATGTCTTCTATTCCTTTATAATGAGCAATACGTCCAATGTAGAGCAAGACTGGCCCTGAAATATTTAACTTTTTTTTCAAAGCACTTGCTTCTTTTGGAAAAGGTTTGTATTTTTCTTCAATGGCTGAATATAGATTGACGATTTTATCGAGACTCACGCTAGGATTATAATGTTTTACTTGCCTTCTTATGGATTCCGAGCATGTCGTGATATTAGTTGCTTTTTTTACAACATATTTAATTAAATTTTTTTCAATAGGTATCAAAGAAAATTTTGTTTCGAAAGGGCCTAAATCGTGAATTGTAGTGATAAATTTATTTATGCGGGAAAGGATTATTGGCAAAGTCCCTTTTGGAGCGTTTCCATGAACTATATCAAACTCTTGAGAACGAAGAAGTTTTATTACACCCATTGTGAATTGAGGCATCCACATAAACCTTTTTTTAATAATTTTAACTTGGATGATGTTAGGATCGGTGAGTTCCACACCCCACTTACCCGTAATTAAGATGACATGATGACCTTTTTTTTTAAGATATTCGTATATACCTCGGAAAAATTTTGCAGCCCCATCTTGCTTATCGGGAGGAATTGTCAGGGAAATGAGACATATTTTCAATCGTTTCATTTTATTTCATACGAGGCTTGTTAAGTCAGCTGAATATATCCATCTTCTGTTATCAAAATCGTTTCTTCCGTTTGTGCTACAAATACACCTTTTTTTTCTGCGAGAACATTATGAGAGTGGAGTTTTCCTTGTTGGATGAGTTCTTGAAGGCCAAAAGCGATACCTGTTTGGAACTCCTTTCCCAACCAACGTTCTGCGAAAGGTAAGGTCTTGTAATTCTTATTTATAAAGCCCAATAATTGCTTTGATACCTTACGCCTCAAGGGAACCCTTCCAGAATAAGGATTTAATTCGTAAATATAAGAATTTCGCATATGATGAACAGATCCTTCTCCTGTTGAGGCAAAGATTTCGACAGCAAAGACGTCTCCTTCTTCCATCACACTCCCACGTTGCGTGCCTAATTCAGGCAATTGTTTCTTCCCGTGAACAGTCCATCGCTCTATTTGATGTCCTCCTAATTCTTTTATTGGATTGTATTTAAATCCTTTTACAACGCTTTCGATCTTCTTTCCTAATTCACGAGTGTTTACCCCAGGCTTTATTAATGTCTTTGCTGCCTCTACAGCTACTTCTGTTGCTTGAATGATATTTTCAAGAATTTTTTCATTATTAAAATTGACTGAGAACGCCGTATCAACGATATATCCTTCTATATGAACACCCACATCTATCTTTACTAAATCTGACTCTTCTATGATAAGATTATCGTCTCTTAAAGGTGAGGTATAATGAGCTGCAATGTTGTTTATGCTTACATTCGTAGGAAATGCAATGGCTCCATCTAACTCTAAGATTTTTGATTCTACGAGATTAACAATATCTAAAACTTTCGCACCAACTTTTATTTCGGGTTTGACGATCTTTTTAACATTTTTAGCGATATCACCCGCTTTCTTAAGTGAGTCTATCTTTAATTTTTGTTCTTCCTCTTCCTTTTCGAGGTCTTCCTTGCTTTTTTTATCTTTCAAATCTTTTTTTGAAGTTTGATTCTCCGTCATTAGATTATAAAGTGGATAAAAATATTTTTAATTTATTAATTTAATAAATTATTATTAATCAAACATGTTAATATTAAAATTAGATCAAAAATAAAATATTAATATCATAACTATTATTAAGTTATAAAGTACTTTGTAATGTTCTAATACACATAAAAATGATCTACGCTCTTGATGCTGTATTAACAATTGGAGGAGAATATTACTGTCCGAAAATATTGGTCAATTAACCGAACTATTGCGCAAGCTTGAAAGCGTAAATTCAGATGTACAAGGAAGTTCCGTTGTTAGCGTCCAAGGACTTCCTATTTGTTCTGCGCTCGCTCGTAATGTAAACGACGGTATCGTGAGCGCCATGTCTGCCGCAATACAAAGTGTATCCGAACGAGCAGTTGAGGAATTATCTCGGGGAGCTTTAACGAGGATTTTAATAGAAGGCGAAGATGGTAATATTATATTGTCTAAAGCTGGAAACAACGCAATTTTATGCACATTAACAAAACCCGGGGCTAGTTTGGGAATGGTCTTCCTTAATATTAAGAGCGTAAGCAATAAAATTGCGGAACTATTAGATTAAAGCTAAATTTTTATTATACATTGTTTAATATTAGGTTATTATCGCGAATCATTGTTTTTGGTTAATAAATGGTGTCATTGGATAATATCATCAGTATCGTCAAATCAAAAATCAACATAGGAAATGATCAAAATGAAATAGAATCATATTTTTACACTCAACTATCCATTTTTTTAAAAGAAGGAGATTTCGAAGGTTTTAAAACCTTACTCGATCATTCAACAGCATTCAACATACACGCAGATGTTAAAAACATTCCAAATAGACTCGAAATAATTTCAACCCTCCACAAGGAACGCCTTCTTAGGATGAACACACAGTTTCAATCTTTTCTTGGAGATATCATAGAGCTCTTGAAATTTTGCTATCAATTTAACCTATATGAATCGGAAGATATATCAAACGAATCCCTTGACATCGTTGAAGAGCTAAAAACAGACAAGCTTCTTTTAGATAATCTAGTTGGTTTATTTGGAGGATATTCTACATCTTTTCTCCATTACATTAGGATACTCATGCCAAGAGAACTCTACGATTTTATGATGAAAATATATAGTATTAGGATAGATTCAGCACAATACAATATATTTGAAATGATTAATTCTATTCGAATCCATTTCGATTATTATTCTACTTACGGTTTGAGCGTTTTAAAGCTAGGAACTATCTCGGAGTTTTTAGAGCTTTTTGATGAGGAATTGGAAAAACAACAGTACGATAAAAAAAAACCAGAAAAAAATGGTTTAATAAGGTATTCTTATGGAAAAAAAATCATTTTAGTATCTCCTTCTAACATCATTAAGAATCGAAAAAAGATCAAGAGCAATCACGAATATAGCTTCTACAGTCTTGCGATGGTATTATTAGGTGGAGTTGGGCCTCAAGGACATGGATTTCTCTATTCTACACCTAAAGGAGAAGTGGTTGAAATCTGCAGTGATAGAAAGGAAAATAATGCTATGATCATAAAACAAAAAATTTTTTTCAAGCACATATTTTTAATCAAGCTTGAGAAACAAATGACAAGTTTATTCATTGACCAAGATATAGCAAAACAAATCATAGCTATTTTGAATGATACAATTAAAACAAACGATGTTGTTGATATAAATAAAAAGCGGAGTATTTTAACAAAAGTAAATGATATTTTAAAGACTATCTCACACTCTATGGATAAAACTTCTGAATTTAATGAATTGAAAAGAAAAATCTCAAAAGCAATTGACTTAATCTTTCTAGATATTAGAATGGAAGATCAATTTAAAGCAAGGATGACGCTTTTAGAGCAGGGTAAACTAACTTCTGAAGAAATTGCTAAATTTACCAGTTTAAGAGATAAATCTCATTATAATGTTCTTCAGGAACGTTTTTTTTTCCAACATATTGTAAATTGGTTCTACTTATTATTTCTTAGAGAATATTGGAGAACTTGGACATAACCAAAAAACTATGGGATATTAGGAATAAAATTAATAAAGGATCACTTACTTATTTCAGCCAGA
>JBHLMB010000305.1:0-4515 GCA_048938565.1 Promethearchaeota archaeon
GAAAAATAAATAAAATCAGAAATTAAAATAATAGATATCTTTGAAAAAGTTCGTTTTGACATGTCAAACAAGGAATAATCTTATAACTGTTTCAAAATTATTAGGTGATTGTAAGGGTGAGTAGTGGTACGAGGTCGAACATTCCTATTTTGCTCAACACGGAACAAAATATACTGCCGTGAACGCAGGCGTATCCTTAGATGTGCATCATTCTGCTTTTGACGATTTCTCGTTATTAAATCCTGTCAAATTGAATAATATAGCAGAAGCAATAAAAGTTATAATCTTCCTTTCAAATCAATAATTCTTTGATTTAAAGATCAATAATTAAAAATTTTTTCCTATTCTCATTAAATGGAATCATCCTCTAAAATAAGAATTAAATAGATTTTCAAATAATCTTATACTTTATATTGTTTTATTACAACATCCATAATTTCTTCGAAAGCTTTATCTAATAAATGTGCCTGTTCCTTGCTAACCAATATTTTCGTAAGGTGATCTTTCAGCATTGAAAAGACCATCTTCGTTCCTTCTATTATTTCAGCTTTACTTACATCTCGTTTAATTTCTTCTGATATTTTTTGATGTGTTTCAGTTTGAAATTCTTTTAATACTATCCATATAAACCCTTTTAAGGCTCTTTCTGGAAGAGGAATGTGTCTTGAGATCAAATGTACATAAGATGCTATTCTTTCTTTCCGATCCTTACTTAGACTGACTTTATTATATTCTGCTTCGGCATTTTCAATAGAACTTTGTTTAAATATTAATTTTTCCGTCATTTTCATACATTATTTGTTATTTATTTTCAATTTTTATATTTTAAGTTTAGTTGTGCTCTTCATACAATTTCATAAATAAAAAACTATGTTTTGTGAAAAAATATTTAAATAAGAAGTTTAAACCACAGAAATAAATGAAAAAGTTCGCTTTGGTATCACACTAAACTATATAGCGATAATACTAGACATCACACGAAAGAGCGTGAAACTCTGCTTTCACGAATATTGAAATTATATTAATTGTATTATTAAATATAAGGTTATTATTCATATAATCTAACTATTAATTTTAAAGAGAACAGAATCATTCAATAAAATTTTAGGCACTTCAAAAAATGAAAAAAAAGCAATCATCTGAGTTTGAAATACTGAGAATGATTCAAGATCAAACCATTATGGGCATATTCATCGTCCAAGACAATAGAATTATCTACGCTAATAAGGGTGCTGAGGAGATATATGGATATCCTTTTGAAGAAACAAAAAACTGGGGAATAAAAGATATATTAAAACCTATTCATCACGACGATAGAGAATTTGTTTTAGAGCAACTAAGAAAAAAGCAATATGGAGAGATGGGGACCGTAGCGAACTATCGATATCGCATCATTAGCAAAACAGGGGTATTAAAAACCATCGAATTATTTTCAAAAACCATTGCTTTTAATAAAAAATCCGCAGATCTGGTAACGGTTATAGATGTGACTAAAGAAAATTTATACAAGGAAAAACTACTCGAATCAGAAAAGAAATATCGGGAAGCATACCAGCGAGTTGAATTCCTTAATGATCTTTTCGCTCACGACATAAATAACATCCTTCAAAAATTAAATTATCGACGGAATACTTCGATCTCATTCAAAATGATCCTAAAAAAATGGAGGATTTTGGTGACATCTTCAACATCATCAAGAACCACATAGAAAGAGGAAAATCGCTCATCTCTAATGTGCGAAAGTTAGCTAAACTCGACAGTGATGAATTTGAATTATATCCAATTAATATTTCAAGTGTCCTGAAAGAATCCATTAAACACATCAAAACAAGTTATCAAGAGAGATCTATTAATATTGAAACGAATGGTATTAATGAGAATACAATGGTTCAAGGAAATGAGCTCTTAGCCGATATATTTGATAATATCCTAAACAACGCTTTTAAGTACATGCATTCTAATAAAGATATTAAAATAATAATATCTGCGTCCAAGCATCAGGAACAAGGAAAAAAATTCATTAAACTTGAATTTAAAGATTTTGGAATTGGGATACCGGATGAAAAGAAAAAAAATCTTGTTTACAAAAACATACAGCGAAGGTATTAGAGATCATGGAATGGGCATAGGTTTATCTATCGTAAAAAGGATAATGGAGAAATTCGGAGGAAATATTGAAGTCAGAGATCGGATTGAAGGAGATTTTTCCAAGGGCTGCAACTTTATCTTGGATTTATTGGAAATTAAAAATTTTTAGCGGTGTAAGTGGAATTTTAATCCTTATTCTTGTGATTAAAATTATTTTAAAGATTTTATAATGTTTAATCATAGTTTATTATTATGTATGATTATATCTGCCTTAATTTCGCACCAATCACTAAATTTCTTTAATTAATACCAATTTATATAAGTACTATTCATATAATAATTACGATATTTAAAATGCCAGATATAATAATTTTATCGGGATATCGAAGCGATTGGTTAGAAATTCAAAGAATCAAGCAAGCTTCAGAGATTTTAGGATATTCACATCGGGAATTTTCAGTGGAAGATGTTGGTTGGTCTTTATTAAATCCAATAAAAGACTATAAAGATGACTCCGTTATCATTAACCGAATAGGTTTGATGTCTCAAGTGAATTATCTCCAACCAATGTTATCGTTCAATGGATACGAGTTATTTAATCATCCCTCCGTCACGACTATTTGTGATAACAAGACTCTAACTACGGCATGCTTTGAAGCAGCAAATATTCAATCAACACCCACAATCTGGATTCCAATCACCAATCATCCAAGACTGAGAGTTAAACATATTAGGGAATCCATAGTTAACCAAATTGAAGGGCATTTTGATTATCCTGTCGTGATCAAACCAACAGGTGGTGGTCGTGGCTGGAAAGTAACATTTATACAAAACCGGGAAGAATTAGACAAATATTTATACGATGACAGGCGAATCCTCGCGAATCCTTGGGGATTATATGTTCAGAAATACAAATCACACATAGCGGATATCAGGGTGGTAGTTGGAAAAAAGAAGGGCTCGCCTTTTGAAATATTTGCAGCATTGTTTCGAATACCATTGAAAGAACACATAGTGGCCAACACCTCTCAGGGCAATCCTTCTGTAAGGTTCGCAATCTCTGAAAAGATAAAAACACTATCATTTAAAATGTGTCAATCCGTGTTAGATGGAGCAAATCGTTTGGATAATGTAAAAGACCGAGGGATTTTATTAGGGATTGACATCTTAGTGAACTCTAGTGAAACGGACTTGATAAATACCGTGAGAGAACTTGCCATTCAACTTAAAAACTCAGAAGAATTTAAATTAACCCATAAGAAAAAGCAGTTCAAAGAGGGTTTTGAAGCAAAAGACAAAAAATTCCATTCAGATATGGCAAAATACATGAACTTAGATGTCTATCATGAGCTAAATAATTTACTAACGAAAAGTATCACCAATGCTGAACTATTCGCAAGTGAGGCTAACGCCACTATTGATTTTGGCGATTTAACACACGTGTTTAGTGAAGGTAAAGTTGCTCGTGGAATAGTGGAATGTGCGGTTAGCAATTTATTCTGATCTCAAAAATTTTGTAAAATATTAAAAAAAATGAATTAAATATAATTACTTAAAATTTCAGAAAATATCAGAAAACGAGGTATTTACGAAAATGTCAGAAAAGATAGTTATTAAGATTGGTGGTGATTTACTCAAGGATAACATAAACCAAATAATCTCGGATCTATCAATAATTTATAATGAAAATAACAAAATCTTGTTGTGTCATGCTGGAGCGGATATAGTCACCGATATCGCCGAAAAGATGGGTAAGCCTCAGATTTTTACTTACTCAAAAAATGGATATAAAGCCCGATACATGGATGAAGAAACCAGGGACATTTATCTAATGGTGGTCGCTGGTCTTAGTAATAAAAAGATTGTAAAGGAAATGATTGTAAATAAACTTCCTGCAGTTGGTATTTCAGGAATTGATGGTGGTTTGTTAATTGCAGATAGATTCAAAAAAGCAATGGTATCAATAAATGGAAAAAAAAAACTCAAGGAGAATTTCACGGGGAAACCCTCTAAACTCGATGTTAAATTGATTGAAACACTCTGGGATAATAATTACATTCCTGTCTTGGCATCCGTTGCTCTAAGTGAAGATGACGAGATTGTTGGTAGTGATAGTGATAGGATTTCTAATGCGGTAGCGGTGGCGGTTAAAGCTGACAAGTTAATACTATTAACGGATGTGGACGGTGTTTTAGATAGAAATAAGAAGCTCATTAATCATATAGATAATCAAAGCGCCGAATCGATCCTTGAAGGTGTTACTGGTGGAATGAAAACAAAGGTCCTCATGGCTTTAAAATCCGCCAGTGAAGATATAAAACAAGTCATTATTGCATCTGGACTACGAGAGAATCCCATTTCTAAGGCTCTTGATAACGAGAATTGCACTATCATAACTGATTGATTTTTATAATCATCAAAAGATAT
>JBHLMB010000306.1:0-4514 GCA_048938565.1 Promethearchaeota archaeon
TAGCCATGATTCAATTATCTCACGGCGGGAGATATTGTCATACACAATTTACCGGTATCCAACCAGTTGCACCTTCCGCTATTGCTTCTAAACAAGCTCTGTTGAGTGAAATGCCAAGGGAATTATCTAGAGAAGAAGTAGAAGATCTAATTGAGACATTTGGAGATTCTGCAAAAAGATGTGCAGAAGCGGGATTCCAAGGTGTAGGATTAATGGGTTCTACAGGATATTTAATCAGTCAATTTGCATCTCCTCTCACAAATCAAAGAACTGATAGATTTGGGGGAAAATCTCCAGCGGAGCGAGCTACATTTATAGTAGAAATAATTAGAAATATTAGAAAGAAATTAGGACAGCAATACCCCATTCTTTACAAAATTAGCTGTGAAGAATACATGCCTGGAGGGACGACAATTGAAGACGCACAGATTATTGCCAAAAGAGCCGAACAAGCGGGAGCTTCTTTGATCCACGCTTGGGCAGGGTGGCACGAATCCCCAAAACCCATGTTACCTATGTGCGTACCTCGAGGTGCTTTTGTTCATCTCGCAGAAGCAATGAAAAATGTAGTAAAGGTTCCAGTCATGACCGGTGGTAGAATAAATGATCCTCGATTAGCAAATCAAATAATAAAAGAAGGACGAGCAGACTTGGTTCACATGGGTAGAGCATTTTTCGCTGACCCGTATTTTCCTCAAAAAGCTTTAAAAGGGGAATTTGATGATATTCGAATGTGTATAGGATGTTGTCGCTGTTTTGACCAAACAGTAAGCTTACAACCCATTACATGTGCCGTGAATGCTGAAGTTGGAAACGAAGGAAAAAAATTAATGAAAGCAGAAAAAGCGAAAAAAATACTAATAATTGGTGGGGGACCCGCGGGAATGGAAGCAGCTAGAGTCGCAGCAATAAGGGGGCACGAAGTAACTTTATGGGAGAAGAATAATTTACTCGGAGGAAACTTAACTCTGGCTTCTGTAGCGCCACATAAAGAGGAGATAAAATGCCTGATAAATTACTTGAGCTATCAGATGAATAAGTTAGGAATTAATGTTGAGCTTGAAAAAGAGGCCACTGTTGGAAGCATATTAGGACTAAATGCAGACGAAGTAGTCATAGCCACAGGGGGATTACCAATAATTCCTGATATACCTGGAGCGAATCGCAGTAATGTTGTAACCGCTATTGATGTATTAAATGGTAATGTAGATATAGGTAATAAAGTAGCGATCGTGGGCGGCGGAATGATTGGATGTGAAACGGCTGAGTTTTTAGTCGAGAAGGACAAGGATGTCTTAATAGTAGAAGCCGTCCCTAGAATTGCCCAAGACATTGGACCTGCCACCCGATGGTCAACAGTAAAGAGACTTAAAAATTGGGGAATTCCCCTCATGACCTCTTCTAAAGTCATTGAAATTATAGACGAAGGCTTACTCATTGAAAAAGATGGTGAAAACCAAACGATTAATGCAGATACGGTAATCCTTGCTGTAGGCATGAAACCGAACAATGACCTATTTAACGCATTAAAGGGTAAAATAGCAAATCTACATGTCTTAGGGGATAGTAAGTCCCCAGCAAGAATTTTAGAAGCTATTCATAGTGGTTATTGGATAAATAGAAAATTCTAAAGTTTTAATTATTTTTGAAAATTGACCAATGGGGAGGTTCAAAAATTCTTTTTCAAGCAAGAAGCTTGAAAATTTTTTTGTTTTTATAAATTAAAAAAATGTAATATCGTTGATTTTTGAATCTTTCTTGGAGGAAATGAATTATAAGAGCGATTCATTGAGAATATATCGCTAGAATGGCGAATTAATTTATTTTATGATTCAGAAGCTTTTATTTAATCAAGCAAGTCAAGGATTTTTCTGTTTCTATGAAATGAAAAAAATGATTTTTTTGATCCTATAAAATAAAAAATTATAATCACGCAAAAAGAACTACTTGTCCCATATATTGAAGATATATTTTAGAGTCTTTATATTCTAAACACGTGGCGGAGCCGTGAGGGATTTTAATATTCCAATATAGGGATAACGATATTTTTAAAGAATTAATTAATGTCGCACGGATAGGTCCACCGTGAGTAATTAAAAAAATTGTCTCGTCATTCGTATTTAAAATGAGTTCTATTACATTCTTTAAACGCAAAGTTAATTCCCTAACGCTCTCTCCGTTAATTGGAATAAACTCATTAGGAGAATTCATCCATTTTTTGTAATCTTCTTTATGTTTAGATTTAATTTCATTGAATGTTAAGCCTTCCCTATCACCAAAATCAATTTCCCTTAAATCGAACAATTCTTTTATTTTTATATCAAAATGATCTGAAATAATTTTAGCAGATTGCTTCGCTCTGATAAGGGGGCTTGTATAAATTGAATTTGGATTGTATTGTTTTTAAAAACGAGATTAGTCGTTTTATTTGTTAAAAACCAATTGAATTTAATGGTTCATCTGTTCTATTACCACATAATCTATTGGTTAAAGAAGAATTTGTTTCTCCGTGTCTGATTATGCAAATACTTTTCAGATTGGTTTTCGTCTTATTCTCACTTTACGCTCTCGATTTTTGTCAATGAATAAAATATTAATAAATTTATATATATCTATATCAGGAACTAATGATCTTAAAACGATAAAAGATTCAGAAATAAATTATGAATACTAGAAATCCATTAACAAGGTGATTTTCAATGGGATGGAGAAATCTTGCGTATAAGGAATTACAACCTCACTTATTAAAAGGAGAGATAGAGCATTGTATTAAACGAACTTGCGAAGAGCTCAATAAGCTCCCTGATTCGCCCTTTCATGTGGCAACAAGCTTGAAATTTACAAACGATCCTGAAAAAACAGCAAAATATATAGATAAATTTATAAAAAGGGAGAAAAAAGATTTCACGATTAAAGCGATCTATACGGAGACAAACGGATTTGACATAAATCCTTACGAGTGGTATTTTGAGTTGTTTGCGTACGATAATTATGGGGGACACGATGATGAATATTATGACTGGCTAGCCTACTGGCAGTCAGAGAAATACACTCGAATGATTTTAACGGGAATGGAAGAATTGCAGGATATATATGAAAGAAGAGAAGAAATAAAAGCTAGTCAAAACATTCGCGGAGTTGTAGGATACGCTTCGCTTCTAGTCGTTTTAAAGTTTCAAGAGATGATAAGAAATGCGTTACCATTATCCAAGGAATTAAATTGTCCCTTTTTAGCTTCTTCGCACGATTACGATTTTATTTACGAATTTAAGCCATAATTTAAGAAAATCCCTTTTCTTCAGAGCATATACCTTTTGTAGATCTCATTTTTCTTTATATTTTTTATACATAATGGCTAAAATCTTTAAATTTCTCTAGCTTCTTGCAAACGCAGGGCCTCCCCCCATTTCAATGGCAACTTCAAATACCTCTAAAACTTCTTCATATTTACATCCTAGATTAAAAACCTGACCGATATGCCAATAAATGCAAGGTTCACAATTTACGACTATTGAGATTCCAAGAGCGATCAACTCTTTATACTTTTTCTCAATTAAACCCTCTTGAAAGGCTTTTAGATCGATTTCATTACACAGATCAATGACTAGATCTTGTAAGAATAAAGGGAAATGATCTAACCATTGCCAGTGATTCTGGTATAGAGATATTTAACACGGCTATTGAAAAAGGTCTGAAAATGGAAATTTCTCCATCAAATTGTTAGGGCGGATATGTAATGAGAGATAAGATCATATCAAGATTTATAATGTAGAGTTAGGGGTAAAATGGTAATTATTGTAAGAGATTGAAAAAAAAAGAGAAAATTATTGTTTCAATCAAGTTTAACGAGTGTTTCACATTTTATACATTTTTTTGCTCCACGAAATAAAATGTTTCCACACTCAGGACATGTATACCTTGTTTCCTCGGATTCGACAAACTTTTCAGTTCCTAACACTTTCCATAAGGGTATGTTTCTTAACATTACTTTTTTCGCTATAGTAACTGGAAAATTATCAATATGCTTGCAAGGCCACTCTTCGCATTGATGGCACCCTTCAATTTCTTTTCCTGAGGTACATTTTTTAATTTGACAGGATTGACAGCCGATAAATACAACCCCATCAGAAAGGCATCCAGTACAGGAAATATCGTCAACATTTTTTGCCACAAAATTAAAGGTGGGTAATAAAACCTTTTTAAGTCCAATTTTGTTTTCCTTATGCGCTTTATATATTCCGCATACTCCACAATATAAACCACAAGGAGCCAAAAGCTCTTTTTTAACTTGACTCATGTTTGACCAATCTTTTTTACTTGTTTATTTGATTTTATTTATTGCAATTTTTTTAGTGAGTATATTGAAGGATTTTAGTCCTCTTTATATCTTCCATATACGATGTCCAAAATCTTTAAATTACGTTGGTTTCTTGCCACCGCAGGTCCACCACCCATTTCGATAGCGACTTCAAATACTTCCAAAAGTTCTTCGTACTTACATCCTAATTTAAAAA
>JBHLMB010000307.1:0-4514 GCA_048938565.1 Promethearchaeota archaeon
TATTTGAAGCTAGCATGATTTCTGATAGTTTATCTAAAAAGATATTGAAGTCCCCAGGTATTTTTGTCATTACGAAAATCTTTTCTCTATCACCAGGATCGAACGAAATGTCTTCGAACAGATCTTGTTGAATTGTGTTTAATTCGCTCCCACAGGCTTCACAATACTGAGAACTTTCCGCGTTATTTTTACCACAATTAGGACACGATATCTCGCTTGATTTTTTCTCGCTAATAACTTCAGAAGTTTCTTCAATTAATTTGGCTTGATTTACTTCTGGTTTATCATCAACGGTATACTCCGTGTTAACTTGTGTGTTTTCCCAATAATGTAAAAAAAGACCATAAAAGTATATGCATAATTCAAAAACCTTTGAGCCAATAATAATTCTACGCCGAAATTCGTTTCCAAGGTATACATGTGGATAGAATTTATATCTTTTTCCTGCGGACAAGCGACAAATTACATAAAAATTTTTGTTACCCTCTCCTGTCATTCCCTTATAATATTCGATTTTTCCAAATGTACTCCAAGGAATGTATTGTGCTTTCTTCAGATATTTCTTAAAATATAAACCCGTGTATCCAATTACTAAAAAATCCTTGCGAAAAGATATGAAAACAATAAGAATGAAGCTAAAAAGCGCTAAAAAACATATTAAAGCTATAATGAAGTTTCCTACGAATTGGAATACTAAAAGCGATGCTAAAAGAGGTACTAATATTTCACTTAAAACAAATCCAAATATTAAATTCCTATTATTTCGCTTGAAAACAAAAATTTGCTTGTTTGAAAGTAAATCTTTTATTTCCTCTTCTTTAGCGAAGAAATCATACCTATAATCCTTTTTATTGTAATTCTCATATGCCTCTCTTAAAACCTCCATAATAATCACTTATGATTTTTTTTTTTGGTTTTTATTTCATAATCAATTAAGTATTTTTAAATGTTTGCAATTGTGACATTAATGTGGATTTTTTACAGATATTTAATATTTATAATTTGCCAAGAAAAAAAAAAGTCATAGCTCTTTTTTTTAGTTGAATTTTACTGCTTCAAAATTTTCGATTTAAGCTTCAAATTAATGGTAAGGAATTTAATATAATTAAAATATTTCAGAGATCTCATAATAAACATTAAAATCTTCTTCACCTACATATTATGATGAGCCAAATTTGAAAAATTTGCATAAAATCAAACAAAAAAATGATATTATTTTGAATCTCTATTTTTCCCAAAAATATCTAAAATATAAGTCATTCCCAATAATTATTAATTTCATTTACAATAATTTCTAAAAAACATAATTATGGCTTCTAAAGTAAAAGAACTCCCACATCCATTTGTGAAATGGGCGGGCGGAAAGCGTCAATTACTCTCACAAATGGAAACATATTTTCCTAAAAAATATAATAACTATATCGAACCATTAGTAGGTGGGGGCGCGGTATATTTTCATTTAAAACCTAAACAAGCAATATTAATCGATAACAACTGGGAATTAGTCAATTGCTACGAGGTCATAAAAAACGATGTTTTTGAATTAATTAAATCCCTCAAGAAACACAAGAACGAAAAAAACTATTTTTACAAGGTACGTTCAGTAGATAGGAATCCAGAGGAGTTTAGAAAATGGAGCAAGGTGGAAAAAGCATCAAGAACGATTTTCATGAATAAATGTTGCTATAACGGCTTATACAGGGTAAATAGCAAGGGACAATTCAATGCCCCTTTTGGAAAATACATTAATCCAATGTTTTGTGACGAGCCTAATCTAAAAGCGGTCCACGACATTCTTCAGTCTGCGTCAATCATCAATGCTTCTTTTGAGATTTGCTTGGATCACGCAAAAAAGGGTGATTTCGTGTATTTCGACCCACCCTATTATCCTTTATCTCAGACAGCAAATTTCACGAGTTATACCAGGGAGAATTTTGGGAAGAAGTCCCAAAAGAAATTATTTGAAATATTCGCGCAATTAGATTCCCAAGGATGTAAGTTGATGCTCAGTAACTCCTATAACGAGTTCATATTAAAATTATACAAAGACTTCAAGATTGTCGAGTTAAAAGCCAAACGAGCAATAAACAGCGATGCCAGCAAGAGAGGTGAAATCAAGGAAGTCCTCGTGCTCAATAAGAAGGTGGATGATGAATGGTGACTAAAAAAGAGCAAGAGTTTGTTCAACACCTCTTAAAATGGTTTGAGAATAATAAGAGGAATTTTGCGTGGCGTAATCCAGAATTATCTCCTTTTAATGTACTCATTGCGGAGATCATGCTCCAAAAGACCGGTGCAAACCAAGTGGAACCACTCTTTACAACTTTCATTCAGGATTACCCGACTGCAGAAAGCGTTGCTAATTTAACAGAAGAAGATTTAGGAGAAATTTTGAAACCATTAGGATTATTCAAGAGAAGAGCCAGGGACATTAAAAAAGCCGTAAACGCCATAATTGACAACGGTGGCCAAATTCCTAAAGATCCTAAAGAGCTCATGGCCTTGCCAGGAGTAGGAGAATACATTGCCAATGCCGTGTCTTGCTTCGCGTTTGGGCAAAGAACGGCAATAGTTGATGCAAATGTAGGACGCATCATAAAGCGAGTCTTTTCGTTTCCAGTTAAAAGCGCTCCTTCGAGAGATAAGGCACTTACAGAAAAGATGAATGAAATAGTTCCCGAACAGGATTATAGAGCTTTTAATCTTGCTCTATTGGACTTTGCTGCTCTCACATGCTTGCCAAGAACTCCTTCTTGTGAAGGTTGTCCACTAATAAAGATGTGTGATTTTTACAATAACCAAGAGCTATAGTTAATAGATTACTTGGATTAAATAAATGAATGAAATTTTATTGGATAATTTCAACACCTCTTTGTTTCAATAAAGCTATAATTTTAGGTGTTTGGGTAAATTTATTAAATTTAATATTCAATTTCTGCAACGATTTGAGATTTAATAATGAATCTGGTAGTAGATTCAAGGAATTAAAACTGATATCAAGATTTTGAAGGTTTGACATGTTCGAAATAGCAGGCGGAAGTTCCTTTAAATAATTGTAACTATAATCAAGTGTAGTTATATTCTTCAAGTTATTGAGGCTTTCTGGTATTTCAGCAATTTGATTGCGTTGAAGTATCAAGGTTTTTAACGATTGAAAATTACCAACGATCTCAGGAAGGATTTTCAAATTATTAGCTCCTATATCTAATGTTTCTAATGAAGTAAGATTACTAAATGAAGCAGGAATCTTTTTTAATTCAATACCAGCAATATTTAGTGTTTTCAATGAAGAAAGATTACTAATGCTTTCAGGAGGATTTTCAAAGGGATTGCCTGCTAAATTAAGAGTTATCAAGGATTTGAGATTACCAATAGATTCTGGGATTTCTTGTATTGCATTTGCTTCTAGATTAAGATAAGTGAGATTTTTCAGGTTTCCAATGGTTTCGGGAATTGATAAGAGCCCTGTTCGCTCCCTTCCATCTAGAGTTAATTTCCTCAGCGAGGTTAACTGGCCAATTTTATCAGGAATTCTCTTTACAATCATTCCCGGAGCATCAGACCACATCCAAGAATCTAATTCCAATAATTCTTTAGTTTCATCGTCTATTTTTATTGAAAACGATAATGGTATGTCACCACGACCCCCTTCTTTTAGATCCTTTAATTTTTCTATATTCATGTCCATTTCTTGTTTCCAATCTGGATCGTCAATAAATTCCCTGCATACTTCAATTTCGACCTCTAATGTGGCAATCTCAGCAGGTATTAGATCTCCTAAAATTGAATCTTCGATTTGTTGGAGAAGGGCGGCTTGTTTTGCATTTAAACCTTGTTTTTCGTACTTATTCATTAAATTTCATCTGCTTTTGTTGATTTTTTGTTTTTTAAGATTCATAAATTTCTAATGTGGCAAATTAATTTCATTCAAGCACTTTTACGCCTTTTTCTTTGAGTGATTCAATAATTGCTTCAGATCCTATCAATTGATTACTACGGACATCTAGAGTTTCAAGGGATTTAAGATTAAAAATCGAGTCTGGAAGGCTTTTTAGCTTGTTATAACTCAAATTAAGAGAGCGCAAATTAGTTAAATGTTCGATAGTTTCGGGTACGGATTCCAAGCGATTATGGTTGAGATCGAGATCCTTAAGGTTAATTAATTTCCCCACCGAATCGGGCAATGCTTTTAAGCAATAATAACCAAGATCTAACTTCCTTAAATTAGATAAATTCCCTATTGTATTTGGGAGTAAATTCATTACAGGTTCCAAATCTATGGATCCAAATAAAGGTACATTTCTTAGATGAAGTGCTTTTTCTCTATTCCATTCAGATCGGCGACATACTCCAGGCTTTGCACTGCGTCCAGATCACCATAGAAGCCCACTTTTTCCGGGAGATAGCCGCCGGTACCTATGATGCGCGAGTAATTCAATTATTTATTCTCCAGCGCTGCTTCCAGCTCTTTCATTTTTGCTGTATTCCATGCTCCTCCCGATATTTCTTTGCTT
>JBHLMB010000308.1:0-4509 GCA_048938565.1 Promethearchaeota archaeon
TGTTATTTCGTTTTTATCATATTTGGTTATTCTGATTGTCTCCTTGCTGTTGTTGAAAAAAGATTCAAAAAAATCACGAAATCGTACCTGTTAATCAATTAGAAAATTATAAAAATTTTCCTGCCTTTTCGATATAGAACTAACATGTCCGACATACAATTTAATAGAGATAAAGGGACTCCAATCAAGCTTTTTACTCCTGGTCCAGTACGGGTTCCAGAGAGAGTCCTAGAGGCATTAAAAATGCCGAACGATACCCATCGATCTTCTTTTTACAGAGAAATGCATCAAGAAGTAAAAGAAGGGTTACAAAAACTATTATTCACTAAAAACGAATGTCTTATTTTCTCTTCTAGTGCTACTGGCATAATGGAAGCGTGCGTCAGAAATCTCCTGACCGATAAAGATAAGGGCTTGTTTTTATCAATTGGTGCTTTTGGAGATAGATGGTACTCTGCAGGTGTTAAAAACGGGAAAAATTGCGTGAAACAAGGAGTAGAATGGGGAAAAGCAATTACTCCTGAATTTCTCAAGGAAGTATTGTCTAAAGACAAGTATAAAGTTGTTTTTCTTCAATCGAACGAAACCTCAACAGGAGTATACAACCCAATAGACGAACTCGTCCCCATTATCAAGGATCACGGCGCTCTCGTGTGTATTGATGGAACGTCTTCGATGGCTGGTGTAAAGGCTGAGGTTGATAAAATAGGAATAGATGTCTTTTTGGCTTCCGTTCAGAAGTGTTTTGCCTTACCTCCAGGTATTGCCGTTGCGTCAATTTCAGAAGAGGCCATACAGAAGGCAGAGAATGTCAAGAATAGAGGCTTATATTTTGATTTCCCCACTTTACTTAAAAAAAATAAAGTAAATGAAACACCCAACACGCCTCCAATCCCTCAAATTAGGGCTTTAGCAGTTCAATTAGACTACATCCTAAATCACGAGGGATTAGATAACAGGTTCAAGCGTCATACGCAATTAGGGAAGAGAACGCGAATATGGGCTAGAGACATGGATTTAGAAATGTTCCCAGAAACTGGTTATGAATCCAACACGGTATCAACAATGAAGAATTCATTAAACATTGACTTTTCGAAAATGATTAGCACGATGCTTGAGAAGGGTTATAGGATCGTCAATGGATACGGTGATTTAGTAAATAAAACTTTTAGAATTGGACACATGGGAGAAATAACCATTCCCGAGCTCGAAGAAATGCTTAAAATATTAGCAGATGTCATCACGAGAATAAGATTAGGTTAAATCATTTCTTGATTTTTCTGCACTCTTTTTTACTTTTATCTTAAGTATAAAGAAATAATATCCATAATACATTAAAGAGAATCATTAGAAATACTAAATATCTAGTAATGGGATTATGAAAAGGGCCTTTGAATGTTTTATATAGATGTCCCCCATAATTCATCTTAGCATATTCGTTAAAAGGATATTTATCACTACTAGTACTTTCTTTTAGATGAATAGATCACAAAAATCTAGGTTTCAGCAAAGAGTTAGTGATTTCGCTTAAGGTTCGAGAAAAAGATAAGGGAACCTTTCGCAATTCCAAATTATCTTCCATCTGAATTCTGTTATTTGAATTGTTTTTTTTATGATCCATGCGAATTATACCTTCACCACACCAATATGTAAATTAAAAGTAGCCTTAGACTTAAACATTTTTCATATAGAAAAGTTAATTCCAAAATTGAAAAATCTTTCATTTACCAGAAAGCCTTTTGAAATTTTTTAATTGTATTTTCCAGAGAATCGTCAATATATTTTTCAAAACCTTCGAAAAGACTTACTTCACTGTTCCATTCCTTCAATGCTTCGGAATATTTCTCAAAAAATTTTTCTACAATGATTTCAAGCTCATCATAGATCTTCTTTTCTTTCGTTTTAGGAGAAGAGCTTACTACAAACATAAAGTTATTCTTTTTTATCAAACTAAATCTTTTATCGCTCAATTGAAAATTGGAAAGACCGCCCGTCGAAATTTCCTCAGCAAACGAATTTAAAGCACTCATTAACATTGCAAAAAGTTGTTCGTTAAGCTTTTCGTCTTGAATGCGCGAAAATACGGCAACTCCGTTTTCGGTGAGTATCCAGAGATCTTTTATTACTTTAACCATGTGAAGTCTATTCTATAATAGGATTAGTCAATAATAAATCCACTGTTTTTATAATGAATACATGCTATCAAATGTAACATTATTCATCACTCAACCGAGCAAATTTTTGCAATAACTTGATTATCATAGAGCAAATACACTTTTTTTTGATCATGGAATATGTATATACATTAATATTGTTCAATTATAAAAAAAATGTCATATGATAATATTTCTGAAGATCTGAAAGATCAACTAAAAGGGATCGTTGGAGCAAGGTATTACTTCGATGAAATTGAAATTAGATGGACTTATGCCTTTGGAGGTACTATATTTAACAATAATTGGATTCCAGAATTGATATTATTACCTCAGAATGCCCAACAAGTATCGTTAATCTTACAGATCGCAAGCGAAAATAACATTCCTATAACACCACGAGGAAATGGAACGAGTTTATCTGCAGGAACGATGACACCTTATGGTGGGATTGTTCTAGATTTAAGCCAAATGAATCGGATTCTTTCCCTTAGCGTGGAAAATAATATGGTAGTGGTGGAACCAGGAGTAATTTGTGACGACCTTAACCATCTCCTCAATCAAGATGGTTATTTCTTCCCCCCTGATCCCGGATCGAGCAGCGTGGCATCGATAGGAGGGATGGTAGCCAGTAATGCTGGAGGTGTTCAAGCTTTTAAATATGGTGTAACGAAGCATTATGTCTTATTCCTTGAAGTCGTTTTACCAGATGGAACGATAGTAACTTTTGGTTCAAAAACGATCAAATCCGTATCTTCGTATAACTTTACTGACCTCTTTGTTGGTTCCGAGGGAACATTAGGCGTAATTACGAAAATTGGACTTAAAATCAGACCTTTACCAAGAAAAAGGAAGCTTGGATTGTTCATATTCGAAAAAATAGAACAAGTAGGAGAAACCGCACTAAAATTGAGGCGGGAGGCAATACTTCCAAGCATACTAGAATTCATGGATAGTTTTGTTGTTAATGCCATAAAAGATCATCTCGGAAGCACAATTGGAGAAATGCCACTAGGCCACGCATTACTGGCAGAAATGGACGGAGAAACTAAAAGAGATATTAATGATAGCTTTGAAAAATTATTAACTGCTGTCCTACAACAAGAACCAATATTTTATAAAGTTGCCGAAACAGAAGAGGAACGGGCAAAATTAATTCAAGTGAGAAAATCAAGCTTACCCGCTTTATCTCGCATTGCGTCCTCTTCATGTGTGGAGGATTGCTCGATCCAAATAACTGATTTCGTTTCCGTGGTCAAAAAAATTTGGAATATTCCGAAAGATATTAACGCAGATTACTTAAAAGTGTGCGTTGCGTCTCACATGGAGGGTAATCTTCATCCTAGATTTTTATTTAACGAAAATGACGAAACACAAGTACAAGAATTTGAAAAAGCAATAAAACACCTATATGAGAAGATCGTATTACCTGTTGGGGGCTCACTCACGGGAGAACATGGTATTGGTAAGGTGAAAACGCCCTATCTAGAATTAGAGCACGGAAGATATGTTGTTAGCCTAATGGAAAAGATTAAGTTGCTTTTTGATCCAAAAAGGATCCTTAATCCAGGATCAGGAAAAGGTTCCCTTACAAAATTGCATCCAATAAGAAGTATAAGGAAATTAAAAAATATAGATAATACCATTCTCCGTCTTAATTGCATGAGATGTGGATTTTGTAATGCCACATGTCCATCAAGAGTAGTCAATATGGTGGAGGCTTATAGCCCGAGAGGCCGACTAAGCATTCTAAATGGTTTAATTCACGGTGATTTAGTTTTAAGCGATTTAATTGTTCAAATACTACACGAATGTACTTTATGCGGTCATTGCGCAGTCATCTGTCCTTCAGGAGTGGAAACTCATCGCATCTTTGAAAAGGCACGAGAAATAATTCATTACAATAAAAAAGTGTGATCTTTCAGAAATAATCCCAATTTCTTTTTAAATAATTTAGAAGAATAGTGGTTAATTTTTCAAAATAATCGAGAAAATTTCAAAAAATAGTATAGAATATTTATAAAATAATTTATATCCTTAATTAATCAATATATAATTGCAGAATAAGGATTAATAATTTTTATTAAAATTCAAAATTTTATTATTATAATTGCTTTATCCAGAAGTTTTTGTTAATTAATAACTTTAAAAGTAAGTTCATTTCCAATTCTATCAAAACATTTAGTATTTTTCAAATTGTAAGGATATCCTACGATAAAATGAAATTGCATTTTTTTAAAAATACCTTCTAAATCCTTGAAAGAGGGATATGGATTTCCCGAAGGATGAGAATGAACCGTTCCCTTAAGTGTTAGATCAAAAGGAATTCTACTTGGAAAGAATACCCCAGAGGAAG
>JBHLMB010000309.1:0-4504 GCA_048938565.1 Promethearchaeota archaeon
AAGACCAATAAGCTTTTTGAGACTGTTTGTTCAAAGTATGTTCGATACGCAGCAGAGATTATCGAGCAAATTCTAGAAGTTATAGAAGACGGTAAAAAATTTGTAATAAAATCGCCCGTAATTAGGGATAGAAAAGGAGAATTCAAAGATCTCTTACAAGACTTACGGAAACAAGGGTATGTTCGAGTGGAAATTGATGGTATTCGATATATGCTCGATGAAGAAATCATATTAAAAAAAAATGTCAAGCACCACATAAATGTGGTGATAGATAGGCTTGTAATGAGCAATGATGTGAGAACAAGACTCGCCGATTCTATTGAAACTGCCTTAAGCGTATCTGAAGGAATTCTGATCGTGGAAATACCTGAAGATGAAGAGGAACTAATGTATTCGGAACACCACGCTTGTTTAGATTGTCAAATATCATTTCCCGCTCTCGATCATAAACTTTTTTCTTTTAACATTCCTCATGGAAGTTGTAAATATTGTAGCGGATTGGGGACGGTCTTGGAATTTGACATTCATCTTATATTAGGTGATGATTTAAATATACCACTTGAAGAAAGCGGTATTAGGAACATTCCTGGGTTTGGATCCTTAGGGGGTTATTCTTGGCAGATGATAAAGCAAGTGGCAAAACATTATGATATGGATATTAACCACACTCCTCTGAAGGATCTCGATCCTAAAAAGCTAATAAAAATCTTGCAAGGAACTGGAGACGATATCATAGAGTTCTCGTTTAAGACCGATAATACGGAAAACAAATATAATAGAAATGGGAGTATTTCGTCTTGGCAAACAACGAGGAGTTTTGAAGGAATAATACCGATGCTTCATAGACGGTATATGGAAACTAGTTCACAAACTAGCAGGGAAATCTACGAGAGCTTTATGAATTTAGTAATATGTCCTGAGTGCGAAGGTCAAAGATTACGCCCTGAAAGTAGGGCGGTCACAGTGAATTCCTTAAATATCGCCCAACTAACTGCTTTATCCGTGAAGGATTCAGTTAAATTCTTTAATAGTTTAGTCATTACTGAGACGCAACAAATTATCGTAAAAGATGTATTGAAAGAAATTACTGAGCGGTTATCGTTTTTGGAAAATGTTGGTCTAGATTACATCCAACTAAGCCGTCGTTCTGACACTTTGTCCGTTGGTGAGGCCGAGAGAATTCGATTAGCCACGCAATTAGGTTCGAGCTTAGTAGGCGTATTGTATGTTCTTGACGAGCCTTCCGTGGGACTACATGCTAGAGATATCGCTCGTTTAATAAGAATGCTCAAAAAATTAAGGGATTTGGGGAATACAGTTGTTGTAGTAGAACATGACGATGAAATTATTCGGAATGCTGATTATGTGATTGATCTGGGACCTTTTGCAGGAGAAAACGGGGGAAAGATCGTCGCTGAAGGGCCATTAAGCACAATACTAGAAGCTAATACCCTCACTGGGAGATATTTATCTGGAAAAGAAGCAATAACGATACCTAAAGCTAGGCGTTCTCTAAACGGAGATTTTATTGAGCTCTCTGGTGCAAAAGAAAATAACTTGAAAAATATTAATGTGAAAATACCACTTGGAGTATTTACATGCGTTACGGGAGTCTCAGGAGCGGGTAAAACAAGTCTTATAATCGAATGCCTGTACAAGGGCTTGCATAATTTAATCAACACGAGAAGCACAAGAATAATTCCGGGAAACTACAACAATATTTCCGGATACGAACACATTGACAAAATAATTGACATCGATCAATCGCCCATTGGGAGAACACCAAGGTCAGTTCCTGCAACATATACAAAGGCGTTGGATTACATACGAGATATTTTCGCGTCTTTGCCCGAATCAAAAGCTCGGGGTTATAAGAAAGGTAGATTTAGTTTTAATACCTCAGCGGGTCATTGTAAAAAATGCAGGGGTACTGGCTATATTTTAAAAGAAATGTATTTCCTTCCAGATGTATATATCAAATGTGATTTGTGTCAAGGACTAAGATATAATGCAGAAACCCTTGACATAAGGTTCAAAGGTTACACCATATCAGATGTCCTTAAAATGACTTTCGAACACGCGATTGAATTATTTGAAAACTTTCCAAATCTCAAGCGAACATTAAAAACCGTAATTGATGTGGGTTTAGGTTATCTCGAACTAGGTCAGTCATCAACTACCTTGAGTGGCGGTGAATCTCAAAGATTAAAGATCGCAAGGGAGCTGAGAAAAACGAGCACTGGAAACACCTTGTACATACTCGATGAGCCAACTACAGGACTGAGTGCTTATGACATTAAGATACTTCTAAAAGTACTTCAAAAATTGGTCGACAAGGGGAACACGATGATAATCATTGAACATAATATGGATGTTATTAAATCTGCTGATCACATCATTGATCTTGGTCCTGAAGGTGGTGAAAAAGGTGGGAAAATCATTGCCTCAGGCACACCAGAGGAGATTATTAAAAAAAGAGCTTCTCATACTGCAAAATTTCTCAGAAAATATTTATCTTAAATTCTTCTAAAGATTATAACTTCCTTTATTGTGTATTCAAGTACATTTACTATAAGTTAAACATTTAACTGATTTCTTGTATAATATTTGTAATATTCAAGAATTTTCTAACATCATACATATTATAAATATTGAAAATAATAGAAAAATGCTTGATAAATTTAAATTACGAGCTAAGAATGCACTCATAGCGGGACATAAATCTTAAGCTTCTCATTATTATTCTTTAGCGTTTGAATTCGCATTGAAATTCTATAATCTAGTTAATTTGGAGGTATATGACGATTTATGTATTCTTGCCAAACAAAAAATCTAATTTAAGTGATTCTAAGTTTTAACAACTTATAGAAAACCTCAAAATGTTTTGTTACTTACCTAACTTAAATATTCTTGTTAGTGAAAAAAATGGGAGAAGAACATCAAAAAACAATAAGAGCTCCAATCGGATGTATTTTAGGACACATTGATCACGGAAAAACATCGATTTTAGATTACATTCGTGGAACTATCGTGCAACAACGAGAGGCCGCGGGCATTACGCAACATATAGGTGCGTCATACTTTCCTTTAGAGGAAATTAAAAACTTTCTAAGCAAATCTAAGCAGTCATTTGCTCAAAAAGATTTTAAACTCCCTGGAATCCTAATTGTTGATACTCCAGGTCACGCAGCTTTTATGAACTTGCGAAAAAGAGGTGGTGCAGTAGCAGACATTGCAATTTTAGTTATAGATGTTACAGCAGGGACAATGCCTATTACATGGGAGTCCGTGAGAATATTGCGCGAGCGAAAGACACCATTTATAATTGCTGCTAACAAGATTGATAGGCTTTCTGGATGGAAACCTAATAAAGACGCTGATTTCTTGGATACGTACAACAAACAACGACCTCATGTGAAAGAATATCTTGACGAGAAAATCTATGAAATAATCGGGAACTTTCTTGAAGAAGGATTTAAAGACTGCGATGTCTATTACAAAATAAAAGATTTTACGAAAAAATTAGCGATAGTACCGACAAGTGCTAAGACGGGTGAAGGTATATCAACTTTATTAATGATACTCATGGGGTTAGTCCAGCAATATCTCACGCAAAACCTAAAATTCTCCGAAGGTCCCGCCAAGGGCGTTGTTTTAGAAGTTAAAAAAGAAAAGGGACAAGGTAAAACGATGGATGTTCTCGTTTACGATGGTATCATAAATAAAGGTGATGATTTTATTGTAGGGGGATTGGATGGCCCAATCAAATCAAAAGTAAGAGCATTACTTACACCAAAACCGCTTGATGAAATTAGAGACCCGCGACAAAAATTTGATACTGTAGATTTTATTAGCGCCGCAGCAGGAATCAAGATATTAGCTCCAAACATAGAAGAAGTGGTGGCAGGTTCTCCATTTAAAGTTATAGGCTCTCCATCGGAGGAAGAAAGGGTATTTAAGGAAATCGAAGAAGAAGTCGATGCAATAAGGATAAAGACCGAAAAAGCAGGAGTAGTGTTAAAAGCTGATACCTTGGGTTCGCTTGAAGCGCTTGAAAATCACTTTTCTAAAGAAGGTGTAAAAATAAGCGTTGCAGATGTGGGTCCAATAAAGAAAGAGGATATCTTAAACGCAAGCATTGTCCGAAGTTTCGATCCCTATTCAGCAGTCGTTTTGGGATTTAATGTTCCCGTATTACCTGAAGCTGAAGAACAAGCTTATAACGAAAACATTAGAATTTTTACGAATAATGTAATATATCGATTATTGGAAGACTATATTGAGTATTCCGAAACCAGAAAAGCCGAAGATACTGCTAAAAAATTGAAGGAACTCACATTACCCGCAAAAATGAAAATGTTTCCTGAATATATTTTTAGAAATTCTAATCCCGCCGTGTTTGGTGTCTCCGTGGAGGGAGGGAAGTTAAAGCCTAAAGCAATGTTAATAACTGACAAGGGAAAGAAAGTGGGAAGAGTTCATCAAATACAGGATAAAGGACAGT
>JBHLMB010000003.1:0-1454 GCA_048938565.1 Promethearchaeota archaeon
CTGAAGTTTAATTAAACCTTGAACACGCTTTTTTACTCTTTCCTTTTCTGTGCCATCAACACCCCATTTTTTTACTTTTTTCTCTATTTTACGTTCAATCATATCTCCGAGATCTTCTATTTTTGATTCTTTGACCGCTTTTTGAATATTCTTTTCAAGATCTTTACCAGCTTGTTCCATTTTTCGTCCCCAAACTTCTAATTTAGCGATGTCACCAATGTTATTTTTTACAAATTTCATTGATTTTCTGACCAACTCTGAAACTGAGGCACCTAAACCTTCTGCCCAATCTTTCCACTCTTCACTCATCTCGGGGTCAACTGAAATATTTATTCGTTTGACAGCTTTCTTTTTAGCTTTCTCCAGCTTTCTTTCTAATTTTTCTCTAAATTTTTCTTCCTGCTTATATGCTTTTTCTTTTAGCCTTTCAAGCTTTTCTCTTGCAGATTCAATCTTTTCCTTTGCGCCCTCTCCTAAATCATCTAACCCTTTTTTTACATCTCCAATTTCATCAAATAATGAAACTTTCATTTGCTCAAGTTCATCCAATTCATCTTGTAAATCCTCTTTTACATCATAACTATCTTCAATTAAATTAATATAAAAAGTCCGATTTTTTATCTTTTAACAAGTAAAAAATGGATTTTAATAAGGAATTATTACTTGAATCCCGAAGCTTATTAAGATCATGACCTTTATAGCAAGTATTCAATTCCTAATTAATAGTTTTTTTTTGAATTCATTTTATAAAACCAATTTAAAAAAAAGTACTTCCTTATTATATCTTCAGCATTGTTAAAGCTCGATATTTCTCCTTCGAAGTGAATCAATTCCATGTTAAAATTATTTTGATAAGTATTCAATCGCCAATTGATTATATCGGGGTAAAGCTGTATCAAAACCGTTAGCATCATCAGTATCGCAATATGCATTGATTTCATAATAATCAGTTATACTTGCGTTCAAGTATAAAGCAGAATTTATGTTTGAGGAGGCAGAAACATTTGCGGTAAAAACCCAGAAACATTCATCATATGCACCAGACTTCAGTAATGTAATAACATAACGTTCACCTAGCTCAATACTCGAAATTATGATCCTCAATGTGATCCTATAAATTCCAGCTCTTGTGAGTGAAAAGTTAGTTACCGAATTGACGGTAATATATTGAGGATCTAGAAATATATTGTCATCAAACTGTATCAGAAAGTCGTCATCATCGGTATGAGAAGGATTGGTCGTATTCCTATTGAGATCATCCCACAATGCTACGAGAATGAATTCAGATTCAGGTGTACTCGTTCCAGAATATTGATTGGTAGCTAATAGATAACCACTAATGCCTAATCCCAAAATTGCTAAAATGCCTATAACCACTATACTAATATAATTTCTATTTGATATTTGTCAAGGAATTTCAAACAACAATTTGGGAACATTACTAACCAGCCTTA
>JBHLMB010000003.1:1464-9176 GCA_048938565.1 Promethearchaeota archaeon
CACTATACTAATATAATTTCTATTTTCCAATAAAAATCATCTCTTTATATTAAATAACAATAGATATAATTATTCAAATATAATATATTAAATTAATGAATCCTATAAAGAACCTAGAAGAAACTTACTTGAGTAATTCTGATAATTCTACCCTTGGATGGTATTGAAGTGGAATTATAACCGAATTAAGGTAAGTATAATAGTTGATAATTTTGAAATCTTACTTTTTAAAACTGTCCACAGAGCTCTCGAGTACCTTATAGTTATATTAAAGAGCTATATTAATAATCCACCAAATATTCACTTTTCCATTTTATTGACTAATTACATCTAAAAATCTATAAGCTAATGGTTATTTATAATAATTCTTCTTTTAAATCCTGCAAGCTCATTTGAATCGCATTTACTTGCTCCTTTGTTGCGCTCTGGTTTTCTAGGCATTTTAAAAGTCCAATAAAGTCCTTAATAAGAGGGTGTTCGATTATCTTGCATTCTTGTGAGATAGTGTTGACATCCACTATAAGCGCGGACTCGAACATCGCTCCTGCCCCCAATATGTCCTTTATAACGAGAGCGTTGTTCTCATTGTAAGATAATACTAGTATGTCTTCTCCAACTTGGCTCTTATCGTTTTGTTTTATTACCTTAAATTCGCACATTATTGCCCTCTTCTCTTTTTTTTTTTTTGCATTATTATTTTCATATTTATAGTGGCTAACTTGCCATAATAAAAACAATTTTTAAAAGTTACGCTTAATATGAATACATATTATAATAATTTTAAATAAAACTATTAGAGAAAAGTGAACAAATATGGCAAGACCATATCAAAAAGCAAACATACCCGGTCCAGAAATGGGAATTTCCGTTTACGAGCCTCAAGTAATGGCGAATCTCTTGAAAAGTCCTAAGAAAAAAGTACTTGTCATTGGAGCAGAATCGCTCACATGGGAATTAAACGGAAAAAAGCTCGTCGATTATCTCATCGAAATAGCTAACAAGATTGATGGTCACGTGGTTGCGACCGGACATTCGTATGGATATGTGAAAGAAAAAATTCCAGTTGATAGGTTATATGATATGTCTTTAATGAATATAGTCAACCGGCTGAGCGATAAAGAGTGGAATGGTTTGGATGGGAAAGGCCAATATGCCATGGCAATCTTTAGCGGCCATCTAGTTTTTTATTCGAGTCAAGCTTTAAGTAGGTTGAAGAATTTCACAGACTGGCTAACGACTATTAATTTGGATAAATTCGCACATCCTAACGCAAGGTTCAGTTTGGCCAATTTAAGCGACGACGATTGGAAAGCATTTTTAGAACAATTAATTGAATTGTTGTAATTTGTTTTATTAAAATTAAAAAACGACAAAAAAAAGTGAGTGAATTAATAAAATGAGTTTTTCAGATATGCCTGTTGATGTAGGTCCAGTATACGAGGGCGAACGTATCAGGGGAAATCAAATGTATGTCGAACTCGGTGGACCTAAGGTTGAAAAGAAATTTGAACTCGTTAGAGTGAACCAAAAAGCTGTTGATGGTAAAGTCACGATTCACGGACCAGATCTTAAAGACATGGAAAAAGGCTCTCAACATCCAATTGGTATCTTTGTTGAGGTTGCGGGAAGCAAGCTAGAAGAGGACTTGGAGGCCGTATTCGAAAGGAGAATTCACGAGTTCTGTAACTTTGTGAACGGTATAATGCACCTTAACCAGCGATATACTAACTGGATGAGAATCAGCATTCAAGCTTTCGAAAAGGGATTGAACACGCTAGAACTGCTTGGTACGATTTTAATCAGGCTTTTCAAAGCAGAATTACCCATTATCGAAAAAGCCCAAGTAACATTTTACACGAACATGAAAGAGATCGAGAAGCCCCATAAATTGGCAATGGACGTGTATAACGCTCGAGACGAAAGAGCCCGAGGACTTCACGACGGCGACGTGGACATGTTCTATGGTTGCGTGCTTTGTCAATCCTTCGCACCAACGCACGCGTGTTGTATTACACCCGATAGAACGAGCTTGTGTGGTTCAATAAATTGGTTCGACGCTCGAGCAGCAGCCAAGGTCGATCCAAAAGGACCAATTTTCGAAGTTCCTCCAGGAGAATGCTACGACGATTTAGCTGGTCATTATAGCGGAATTAACGAGATGATAAAAAAGCGATCCCTGGGTGAGATTGAAAAAATTTACTTGTACAGCGGAATGGAGTATCCACACACTAGTTGTGGTTGTTTCGAAGCCATTGACTTCTTGATTCCCGAAATAGGAGGACACGGAATTATCGATAGAAACCACGATGGCGTTGCGATTAATGGACTTCCCTTCAGCGCAATGGCCAATCAAACTGGTGGCGGCAAGCAAATGCCTGGATTCAATGGAATCAGCATTCAATACATCGCGAGTCCAAAATACCAGCAATACGATGGAGGCATTGAAACCATCGTCTGGATGGGCAAGGCCCTCAAGGATAGAGTGGCTGATTTTCTCCCAAAAGACTTGGTTGACAAGATTGCAACCGAGGAAGAAGTGAACGACATTAACGCCTTGCAAAAGTGGTTGGAAGACAAGAAACACCCCATCATCGAGACAGACGCTTACAAAAACGCTATTGGTGGTGAAGTAGAGGAGGAGGAAGAAGGATACGAAGCCGAAGGAGCAATGGTTCCAATGGGCACTCAAGCCTTCACCGTTCCAGGTGTTGGGGGAATGGGAGGATTTAAAATAATTCTCAAAAATTGTAAAATCCACGCCGAAAGCGTCATCATCAAGAAAATCGACAACAAGCGCAAGAAGAAATAAGGCAATTCCTTTATTTATTTATTTTTTATTCTTTTTATTTCATTAAAACATCAACTTGTATCCCATTTTTAAATTTGTTGATTTATTTCGAATATATTGATAACAATATCAGATTCTCCATATAGGAAGGGATTGGAAATTTAAAAAAAAACAGCATAAAACAATTCAGTAAATAACTTTTCCTTGGATCAATACTGTATTTTTTACCCATATAATTTTATAAAGGACTCTATACAACACTCATATAATTCAAAAACTTATGAAAAGAATTTAGAAGGAAATTTTTCAATAATTTTAAGACTAAATAAGAGGATTAAAAATGGTCGATTTTAAAGAATTATATCTTGGGATACTTTCAAAGATCACTGATAAACCAGATTCTAAAAACGATATTAGTGATAATAATCTCGAAGAAATTGAAGAAAAACTAGGCATTACTCTTCCAAAAGCATTACGCGAATATTGTCTCATTGAAAGTGAAGGATTTATTAATCGAGAGAGCGATTCCGATTCCGAAATTGATCTGATTAATCCGTATTTTATGGGATCGCATTATGATAAAATCTTAATGGAAGACTTAAAGGAGGAATTAGAAGAAGAGAGAAAAAATGTCCCAATTGTGTTAATAATTGCTGAACACTGCCAAGGCAGTTGTTATTGGGGGATAGATGTCAAAAAATTGAAAGAAGAAGATCCTCCTATCCTATATTATAATCCAGATAAAGGTGAAAGGGAATGGGAAAGAACTGGATTGAAGTGTTCTGAATTTATTTGCTTTATGATATACTATCTCATATCAGATGGAAGAGGTATTTTTTCAGCGGTAATTTTAAACTCAATTGATAAAAAATTACTTAACAAAATCGAAGATAATTACCCGCTCCTTTACGATCATATTGATTGGAAAATTTACGCTAAAGATGGACAAGTCCTAAAATATGATAACGATTTCTTATGGGTAAGTGCTAAGACAGAAACAGACAAGCTTGAAATATGTAAAAAATTACATTTAAAGTGGGAAAAGTGTAAAGACGATTTTGGTTTTGATGACTTAATCATCCTCGAAGATTAGGAAAAAAGTAAACACGATTTAATTGTATTTTTATTATTATTGGATTAAAGATGAAAGATATTAAATCAATTGAGATTGAAGAAAACTAGGCATCACTCTTCTAAAAACCTTATATAAATATTATCTAACTACAAATAAATTATATTATTCGTCTTTCAATTCCCAGGCGGCGCATTCTTTTGTATTTAATTATTTCTTTTTTTTATATTTAGAGTACTAAATTTAAATAAGATTATTTTTAATTAAAAATTCTTATAATCAATCATGAGCTCGCGAAAGATGAAAGATATCAAACTAATGAAGATTGAAGAAAAACTAGGCATTACTCTTCCAAAAACATTACGCGAATTTTATCTTACAACAAGATCTTATTATTCAGTATCCGATACATATTTTGGAAGCCCTGATTGGATATACTTGGAAGGCCCTAATTATGACGAGGATCTAAGGGAAGAAAATGAAAATTATCCGAATGTATTAATAATTGCTGAGCATTATCAAGGGTGTTATTATTGGAGGATTGATGTTAATGATTTGGAGGAAGAAGATCCTCCTATCCTATATTATCAAGATGATGATGAATGTGAATGGGAAAGAACTGGGCTTAGATGTCATGAATTCATGAACTTCATGAAAAAATGGAGACATGAAATTGATATCTTGGATAAGATTAAAAACTTAATGGAAGGAAAACGATAATCCAACTCCAGATTTAAGTCCACTATTTAAATGAATTCTTTTAATTTTTTAATCCAATATATTCCTTTTTCCATCCTTATAGGATCATTTTGGCTTTAAAAACAATTGGTCCTTTTTCTTTTTTATTTTTATTTATTATCTTTTACTTATTTCAACTATTATCCACAATCCATTCAAAAGTTATAAATTAAAATTTTAAAAATGACTATATTATAAAATTTTTAGCTTTCAGTAATTCAGCAGTTAAAATTGAACCACCTGCGGCTCCTCTCACGGTATTATGACTTAACGCAACGAATTTGAAATCGAATACATTGTCTTTCCTTAATCTTCCAATGGTTAAAGCCATGCCCTTATCGTTATCTTTGTCTTTTTTAGGTTGAGGTCTGTTCTCATTTTCCAAGTATATAATGGGTTGTTTTGGAGCAAAAGGCAAATCTAATTCTTGAGGTTCTGATTTGAATTCAGACCAGATATTGATTATTTCTTCCTTACTAGGGATTTTATTTTTAAATTTCACATTTACAATAGCCATATGACCATCAACAACGGGAACTCTTGTACATGTAGCACTAATTTCTATAGAATCGTTGTTAATGATCCCATTTTCTCCAACATGACCTAAGATTTTCATTGGTTCTTTTTCTGTCTTTTCTTCTTCTCCACCAATGTGGGGAACGATGTTGTCGATCATATCCAATGACGATACACCAGGATATCCCGCTCCAGATACTGCACCAAGCGTGGTAGTTATTAATTTATCAATTTTATATCCAGCGTTTTCTAGAGCATAGATCGCGGTAAGATAACTCTGAAGGGTGCAATTTGGTTTCACGGCCACGAAACCCCTTGTAAATCCTCGATTTTTTTGTTGAATAGGTATTACATTCATGTGATCGTGGTTTATTTCTCCAATAATCATGGGAACATCGGGAGTCCATCTATGCGCAGAATTATTACTAATAACTGGAATCCCTTTTTTGGCGAATTTGAATTCTACTTCTTTAATTTGATCCTTGGTTGGCATATTTATAGCCGAAAATAAAAAATTGATATTTAAAGGAATCGAATCAAAATCTTGTACATCCCTTACAATTAAATTCTTTAAACCTTCAGGAATTGGAACATGCATCTGCCATTTTGTCCTAACTGCTTCCTCGTATGTTTTTCCTGCGGAACTCGGAGAAGCAGCAACATCTACGATTTCAAACCAGGGATGATCCTGCAATAATTGAATGTAATTCTGTCCTACTATTCCCGTGGCTCCAAGAATCGATATTTTTAGTTTTTCTATCAATTTAATCGTCTTTTTTTTTTTGTTATATTTTCAAATCAATGTCAATTCTAGTTTTTAATTAGTTGATTTAATGCCCAAATCTTGTAGAACTTCTTGAATTTGGATTTGATTTTTTTCCGTTGGCATTACCAGCGGTGGTCGAATGTACCAATTTGAAATTCCTGCAATTTTCAATTTAGACGCCATGAATTTTACTGGACCTGGATTTGTCTCGCAAAACAACGCTTTAAAAAATGGATAGAGTTCCAAATGAAGTGTATTTGCATCATCATTACCATTTTTTAAACAAGCATCTATAAATCTCGACATTCGATTAGGAATGATATTTGCCGCAACACCTATCACACCTACACCCCCAAGAGCACAAACATGTACTGTTATATCTTCATCGCCAGATATCACCTGGAAATTTGGATTATCCCTTGTACCAAGAATCACGTTCGTGATCTGATTGATATTACCACTTGCCTCTTTAATTCCCACTATATTATCAATTTTACTTAATTTAATGATAGTTTTCGTTTCCATATTTTGTCCAGTTCGGCTAGGAATATTGTACAATATTATTGGAATGTCCACTTTTTCTGCTATCATCCGAAAATGTCGAATTAATCCTTCATGAGTTGGTTTATTGTAATAAGGAACTATTGACAAAACTGCATTCGCTCCCACATCTTTGGCGTGTTTAGTCAAGGAGATTGCTTCAGCTGTCGAATTGCTTCCAGCCCCAGCGATAACAGGAACTCTCCCATTTGCCTGATCTATCACTATTTCAATGATCTTCTGGTGTTCAGAATGGGACATTGTGGCCGATTCACCCGTAGTTCCACATGGAACCAAAGCATCCGAACCTTTTTCGATTTGGTAGTCAACAAAACTTCTCAGAGAAACTTCATCTATTTCTAAATTTGAATCGAAAGGCGTGATTAACGCCGTCATACTTCCTTGAAATTTGTGATTCATTTTTGGTTTTTCACTCTTAATATTATTTTATTAATTTATTGTTTTTAATATGGGCTAGCATTCATCTAATTTAAGCTTTATGAGGCTGTCGTCCTCCTTCTCGCCCTAAGCAAAGCTAGACTAAGGCTCATTAATTCTAAAATTTGATTTATTCCTAAATTCTATCATTAATCTTAAAATAATTCTAATTAAAAGTCGCCTCTAGCATTAAGAAACAATGAGTCAAAGAAATTCAATAAGTATTAGAGAAAAACAGAGACGATTTTAGGAGGATTATTTTATATAGCACTTGCTATAATACTTCCCCTTCGTGGGGAGCTTAGCCCTTGCTTGGGTTTTCAAGCGATATAGTCGTCTCATTACCATATTGTAAGTAATAAAATAAGCATGATTTTTATTTTTTTCCATATTTCTCGATTATTTAAAAAGGAGCGTGATGGTTCCCATGAGTACTCAAGCCTTCAGGGTTCCTGGAGTTGTTAGAATGGGGGGGATTTAAAGTCATCCTCAAGAACTGCAAGATCCACTCCGAAACCGTCATCATCAAGAAAATCGACAACAAGCGCAAGAAGAAATAAGTAAAAAATATCTTTCTATTTTTTATTTTACTTTTTTTATTCTGATATCAGATTAGGCATCGGAAAAAGTCATTGAAAATTACACAATTTATTCAGGTTAATCTGAAACTACATAAATTCTTTACTGATTCTGTACATTTTAAATCACAAATGGCGAAAAAGATAATCAAAGTCAATAAACACATCACGCTCAAGCTGAAAAGAAATGAACCTCACTTGTATATAGGAAGGAGAAAATTCCACGATTTCGAGTACCTTAGGTTCAGCGTTCCTATTGACAAAGTTAAAAAATTT
>JBHLMB010000003.1:9186-18715 GCA_048938565.1 Promethearchaeota archaeon
ATGACGGCCAATCCATTGACGGAATAGAACAAGTAAATAGATCAAAGGATCCTAGTAAATTAGAAATCAGTCCTGAAGAAGAGTTTTGGAGATATTACAATAAATTAAAAATCTGGGCAGAAAATGATTATAATACTCGCTTACTTCCCAGGGATTTAGCGTTACCTCTTCTCAATAGATTGAGGCTGCAGGGAGATTTAAAAGCAATTGCAGCCTTCAAGGAAGAAATCATTTCTCGATTAAAAAAGGGACGGGCTAATGTGATAAGCCTTTTGGATGAGGATAACTTCTTGAGTAATTTTTCAGAAGAAGAAATTGAAACGCTCTGTAATTCGCTTAAATCACCTAAAAGTAAATTAATCATTTGGGGCTGTAAAAACAAGGCACCCTTTGAGTTTTATTATTACATTTATAAATTATTAGAAAACGAGGAACTGGCAAAATGGGGTGTTAAAAATAAGGCACCACGGGAGTTCTATACTCAATTTCATAATATAAAGGGAAATATCGAGTTAGTAAAATGGGGCGTACAGAATAAAGCATCATATGAGTTTTACTATAATATTCATAAAATAAAAGGAAATATCGAGTTGGCAAAGTGGGGCGTTAAAAATAAGGCTCCATGGGAATTTTACAACCATATTGATAACCTAAAAAACAACATCGAGCTGGCAAAATTGGGCGTGCAAAATAAAGCACCAGGAGCTTTTTACCACCATATAAATAAATTAGAACAAAATATCGAACTTGTAAAGTGGGGTATATACAACAATGCTCCAGGATTGTTCTATCATTATATCAATAAATTAAAGGAGAACATGGAATTTGCACGATGGGGGGTCATAAATAAGGCACCAAGGTATTTTTATTCTCAATTTAATGAATTATTGGAGAACATCGAGCTGGCAAAATGGGGCGTCATTAACAAGGCACCAAGGGAATTTTACATAAATATTAATAATTTTGATGAAAATATTGAGCTGGCAAAGTGGGGCGTGAGGAATAAAATTCAAGCAGGATTCTATCAGCATATTGATAAGGTTAGGAAAAATATCGAAATTGCAGAGTGGGGCGCGAGAAATAACGCTCCTGGATTATTTTATCAATACATTGATAAAATGAGGGAAAATTTTAAGCTTGCCAAATGGTGCGTGCGAAATAAAGCTCCATTCTACCAAGACTTTGATAAATTAGAAGAAAACATCGAGCTAGCAAAATGGGGCGTTAAGAATAAAGCATCTTGGAAATTTTACCGATACTTTGATAAAGTGAGAAAAAACATCGAGCTAGCAAAGTGGGGCGAAAAAAATAAGGCACCACGGGAATTTTACAACCATATTGATAAACTAAAAAACAATGTCGAGCTAGTAAAGTTGGGCGTCATCAATAAGGCACCTGGCATTTTTTACACAAGATTTAATACGCTATTGGAAAATGTCGAATTAGCTAGACTGGGTGTTGAGAACAAGGTACCTGGCATGTTTTACTCAAAATTTAACACGCTATTGGAAAATGTCGAATTAGCTAGACTGGGTGTTGAGAATAAGGCACCTGGCATGTTTTATGGGCATTTTAACCAACAAGTGGAAAATAGTGAAATGACGCAATGGGGCGTGTTAAACAAGATGCCCTCAGCTTTTTATGAAAGAATTTCACGAGTTCAAGAGAATCCTTCACTTATCAACCATTTTAGCATTTCAATAGAAAAAAGAGAATATTTTATGAATCAATTTTTATCAAAAAAGAAAAATTAATACAATAAGGGAATTTATCAATCTTTTATTAATTTATAAAATTAAATATGTCATCAATATTATTGTAAAGTGTTTTTTATTAGCGATATCATTCTTCATTTTCATTTATTATTCGTTTCAAATCATCATTAACAAATTGAAATATAAGTTCTTTTTTGATAAAAAGTCCAATTTCATATTGTGTTGCATCTTGAAAAATACTTTGTATTTACGAGCGAAAACGGATTAATTCTCGTTCATTGTCCACTGACGAGAACTGGTACATATTGATAAAAGAGTTTCTTTCTGTGGAGAATATCACTTGGATTATTAAATAATCTCAACTATTACAAGCTTGCACGTCATCGAATATAAACGAAAGAAAGCAAATTGAAAGTATTATATTGAGAAAAAAAAAAGGTTAAGTTAAATTAAATTTTAAACCGAAAGATTTAAGCCCATCCGCCGTCAGTAATAGTCCAAGAATAAATAGATATGAGCTTGTTCCTTGCGGTTTCTGCAGCATCGTAAGGAGTATATCTTGAGAATCCTGCGTGAAAGTTAACACCGCTTTGTAAGGAAGGAAGACTTGCCCATCCAATTAACAGGCTATCATAATTCGGCGTAGATAACATAACATCATAAAACATATAGCTCATATCAGTCACGCTTGACACGTTCCAGTCGCCAATATCTTGATCGAAAGAGTTAGCGTAATAGAACATGCAGTACATGTCAGTCACGCTCGACACGTCCCAACCACCAATGTCTTGGTTGAAGGCAGAGGCCTCAGAGAACATTCCAAGCATATCAGTCACGCTCGACACGTCCCAACCACCAATGTCTTGGTTGAAGGCAGAGGCCCCAGAGAACATCCTGCCCATATCAGTCACGCTCGACACGTCCCAGCCACCAATGTCTTGGTTGAAGGCAGAGGCCCCAGAGAACATTCCATGCATATCAGTTACGCTCGACACGTCCCAACCACCAATATCTTGGTTAAACGATATAGCATCTCGGAACATTTCTTTCATGTATCGAACGCTCGACACGTCCCAACCACCAATTTCCTGGTCGAACGCATAAGCAACATCGAACATCCGCCTCATGTTTATCACGCTCGACACGTCCCAACCAGTAATGTCCTGGTTAAACGATAAGGCGCCTCCAAACATTGAATTCATGCTTTTCACGCTCGACACGTCCCAACCGCTAATATCTTGGTTGAACGATGAGGCAGCTCCAAACATTGAATTCATACTCATCACGCTCGACACGTCCCAATTGCCGATGTCCTGGTCGAACGCATAAGCATTAGTAAACATCCAACTCATGTCCGTCACGCTCGACACGTCCCAACCGCTAATGTCCTGGTCGAACGCACGAGCATTGTAGAACATCCTGCCCATATTCGTCACGCTTGACACATCCCAGTTGTCCATTCCATCTACCGTATCTAAGGAAGTACAGCGCCTAAAAGCCTGATATAAGTTGGTCGTTCCCGTTAACTCTAAATCATCGTTGGCTGTAATGTCAAGATTTTCGCACCCGTAGAAATAACTCCCGGAATTGCCTAATCGCAAGCATCCCCATTGAGAGATTTCCAGCAATTTTAACCGATCTCCCCCTTTGTTAAAGCGCCACCCAACGATGGTTCCAGTGATATTGATCGTGTACAAGCCTCCCAAACCGTAAGTATGATTGACTTCGGATTGATCCCAATTCGTGATCACGTCCTGCGTTCCATCGCCCCAATCAACCACGAAATTGTATGTTCCGTTTTCTTCCAAAGGTAATTGGACTTGAGTGCCATTACTTTCACCAGGACGCAAGGTATCCCACATTGACGAAAAGGTATTAGAATAGTCATGTATCGCTCCTCCATCAGATATGACCCAATTATATCTGGATTCAAGTAGATTCCTTGCAATTTCTGCACATCCTGGTGAAGTATATTTTGAGAATCCTGCGTTAAAGTTAACGCTGCTTTGTAAGGTAGGTAAACTCGCCCATCCAATTAGTAAGTTGTCGTAATTAACCGTGGATAAGGCATGACCTTTGAACATTGAGTGCATGTTCACCACGCTTGAAATATTCCAGTCGCCAATGTCTTGATTGAAGGAAGAAGCTCGATAGAACATTGCTACCATGCTTGTCACGTTCGACACATCCCAGCTTCCAATGTATTGATTGAAGGATATAGCATCACGAAACATCTCGTCCATATTTATCACATTCGACATGTCCCAGCTTCTAATTTCCTGGTTGAAGGATATAGCATCTCGGAACATTGAGTTCATTTTCCTAACATTCGACACGTCCCATGCGCTAATGTCCTGATTGAACGAGGAAGCTCCCCGGAACATTCCCACCATATTAATCGCACTCGATACATCCCAATTATTCATTCCTTCTACAACATTTAAATTAGTACAAGCCCTAAAAGCCCGAAATAAAGTAGTCGTTCCCGTTAGGTCTAGAACATCGCTGGTGGTAATTTTTAGATATTCACAACCATAGAAGTAACTTCCTGAATTTCCTAATCGAAAGTCGCCCCATTGCTTGATTTCAAGCAATTTTAACCGATCTCCCCCGTTGTTAAAGCGCCAGCCAACGATGGTTCCCGTGATGTTGATTATATACATGCCTCTCTCTTTATAAGTATGCGTTACTTCAGGTTGGTCCCAGGTTGAGATCTCCTCCTGCGTTCCATCGCCCCAATTAACTACGAAATTATAGGTTCCATTTTCTTCTAATGGCAAACGGACTTGATTGTCATTACTTTCACCAGGACGCAAGGTATCCCACATTGACGAAAAGATTTTGGAATATATAGGTCCACCATCGGTAATAATCCAAGAGTAATTAAACACAAGAGAATTCCTTGCAACTTCTGCAAATCCACCAGCAGTATATCTTGAACCACCAGCGTGAAAGTAAACATCGCTTTGTAAGGCGGGTAAACTCGCCCATCCGATCAGCAGGTTATCGTAATTCGCCGTGGATAAGGTAACGCCCTTGAACATCATACTCATGTTCGTCACGCTTAACACGTCCCAAGCGCCAACGTCCTGGTCAAATGAAGAAGCACCATAAAACATTAAATCCATATTGGACACGTTTGACACGTGCCAACCACCAATGTCTTGGTTGAAGGCTGCAGCACTACGGAACATCGCACTCATCTCTGTCACGCTCGACACGTCCCAACTGCTAATATCTTGGTTGAACGAAGTAGCATAATAGAACATATGGCTCATATCTGTCACGCTCGACACGTCCCAGCCACCAATGTCTTGGTTGAAGGCAGAGGCCCCAGAGAACATTCCATACATTCTCGTCACGCTCGACACGTCCCAGCCACTAATGTCTTGGTTGAAAGAAGATGTACCACGAAACATTGCGCTCATCTCTGTCACGCTCGACACATCCCAGCCACCAATAGGTTGGTTGAACGATGAGGCACCATAAAACATTGAGAGCATGTATGTCACATTCGATAAGTCCCAACCACCAATGTCTTGATTGAAAGCAGAAGCGTCTTGGAACATGTGAGCCGTAATCGTCACGCTCGACACGTCCCAGCCACTAATGTCTTGGTTGAAAGCAGAGGCACCTTGAAACATTGAATTCATGCTCATCACGCTCGACACGTCCCAGCCGCTAATATCTTGGTTGAACGATGAGGCACCACTGAACATTGAATCCATAGTCGTCACGCTCGACACGTCCCAACTCCCTATATTCTGATTGAAAGCAGAGGCACCATAAAACATTAAACCCATATTAGTCACGCTTGACACGTCCCAGTTGTCCATTCCATATACCTTGTCTAAAGAAGCACAATACATAAATGCCATTTGTAAATTAGTAGTCCCCGTTAAGTTTAGAACATCGCTGGCGATAACCTCAAGGTTTTCGCACCCGTAGAAGTACCCTCTCGAATTTCCCAACCGCAAGCACCCCCATTGCGTGATTTCGAGCAATTTTAACCGATCTCCACCGTAGTTAAAGCGCCACCCGACGATGGTTCCAGTGATGTTGATCGAGTACACGCCTTCTGAACCATAGGCGTGCGTGACTTCAGATTGGCCCCAACTCGTAATCGCGTCCTGAGTTCCATCGCCCCATTCAACCAGAAAATTGTATGTTCCGCTAGATTCCAATGGCAATCGGACTTGATCGATATTACTTGAGCCTGTACTTATCAAGGTGGTGTCCCATATTGATAAAAAGCTTGCAGGATGGTCGAATATCGGTCCACCATCAGTAATAGTCCAAGAAAGATTAGTTACAAGAAATCTCCTTGCGGCTTCTGCAAGTCCTAGTGCAGTATACATGGATTCCCCGGCGTCAAAGAAGAGATTACATTTTAAAGTTGGTAAATTCGCCCAGCCGATTAAAAGGCTATCGTAAATCGGCGTGGATAAGGTGACCCCCTTAAACATCGAGCTCATGTTCGTCACGCTCGATACGTCCCAGCCGCCAATATCTTGATTGAACGATATGGCCTCTCGGAACATAGAAACCATGCTCTTCACGCTTGACACATTCCAGTTGCCAATATCTTGATTGAAGGATGTAGCACCATAGAACATTGCGTTCATTCCTCTCACGGTCGGCATGTCCCAATGGTTGTCATCGTGTTCCGGACTCGGCATGTCCCAATGGTTGTCATCGTGTTCCACACTCGACACGTCCCAGCCGCCAATGCCTTGGTTAAACGCAGTAGCGTTATAAAACATCGCACCCATATTCGTCACGCTGGACATGTCCCAACCGCCAATGTCTTGATTGAACGAAGTAGCACAGCAAAACATTGCACTCACATCTTTCACATTCGATACATCCCAGCTACCAATGTCTTGGTTGAACGAACTAGCGTATTGAAACATTGAGGTCATATTCGTCACATTCGATACATCCCAATCGTTCATTCCTTTTACCATACCTAAAGCGGTACAAGCCTTAAACGCCTGAAATAAATTAGTCGTTCCCATTAAATCCAGAGCATCGCTGGCGGTAACAATGAGATTTTCGCATCCAGAGAAGTAACTTCCGGAATTTCCCAACCGCAAGCACCCCCATTGCGTGATTTCGAGCAATTTTAACCGATCGCCACCGTTGTTAAAGCGCCACCCGACGATGATCCCCGTGATGTTGACCGTGTACACGCCTCTTCGACTATAAGTATGGGTAACTTCGGATTGTCTCCAGCGCGTGATTAAATTTTCCGTTCCATCGCCCCAATCGACCGTGAAATTGTACATTCCGCTTGATTCCAAGGGTAATTTGATTTGATTGATATCGCTTTCGCCGGGAAGTCTCGTGTCCCATATTGACGAAAAGGCTGAAAATGTGTTATCATTGTTCCCACCATCTCTTTCTTCCAATATTGGTAATAAGAATAATACACTGGCTGTTATCATGCTCATTAACAGAATTGCCAGTATTATTATTGTAGTGTTTTTTTTATTCATTTTTTTTCTTCACTTTTTATGTTATTAGATAAATTAATCAAAAAATGACTAACTTTAACATATAAACGCATCTGGTGCGAAATTGACATACACGTCTTTATCTAAGGGAAAACATCTCATGATTGCCTCTAGTGTGTTCAATTATTGAAGGGAAAGCGCTTGATTGAGCAAGCAGGGCTCTTTCTCTCGATAAACTCGCGCATTGTCAGGAATGTGAACGGAAGTATTTGTTTTCCTGCTTCTTGAAGCTGCATTTGACTTGAAGAGAGAGTTTAGGAAAGAACGACCTCTTCTAGCCTTTCAAGTTCGAATTTGTCGACGAAATACAACGACTTGTGCTTGAAGGTCTTTTTTGACGAGAAGGCCAACCTTTTCGAGAGCGTTTATATGCTTGTCAACGGTTCTAAAATGCATCCCGAGACACTTGGATAATTGAGTCTTGGTGGTTCCAAGGTCGTTCTTTTCCAAGTACTTGAGGATTTCGAGACTTTTTTTTTTCACTGCTAAAATTTTACTTTCGCAAGTTCAAAATCCACGGATGCGTCAAAATAGACCTCGTGATGGTTGACCGTTTCTTTCTTCACGAACCTGAACTCCAGGAGCGTTTTTAGGTGCCAAATTACCACGTGATTCGTCAACTTGAGGTCGGCGACTATCTTATTGAGATATACTCCAGAATTCTTAACGATGTACTCGTAAATCTGTTTTCTAGAAGGATTTTCCAATATCTCATCGCGCATTATTTTCGATCCTTCTACGATCAATTTCTTTTTCAAGAGAGATTTTAGGATTCGCTTAATTTCGTCCTTGTTAATGTTCACGGAAGCGTGTTTAAATCGCGAAGTGATGAACGGAACGAGCTTGCCAATGTTGAGATGGCGATTCTTGTTCAAGTATTCTTGAACGATCTCGAGCACTATTTTCTCGTGATTTGACAAGTCCATGACCTTTTTAAGCATCATCACCATCTCTCGTGTTACTTGTTGTAAAATCGTCGTTATTTCGAGCTTTAGAGAAAGCAAGCATTTCATCGAGTATTTCTTGCCTTTTTTTGGGAGAATAGGAGAGAATTTCTCTCGAAAATAGTGCTTTCTCTTCTGGATTCAATTCTAGGGAATCGACTTTTTCATAAAAATCTTGCGAGACGGACGTGTAATTAATATCGTCCAGGTTCGATACCAAGGTCAAACCGTCCTTTTTTTCGAGAAGTTCCATAAGCTCCTTGGGGCTAATGGTCTTTGCTCTTCGAGGTTTAAAAGGAACTTTTTTTTTCTCCCTTGATTTGCGAGAGTGCTTGAAATAAAAGGACATACTAGCGACAGCACTTACCGACGCTACAGATGCTAAGACGATCATTGTCATTAATAAGTCGTTGCGCGGAGAGGGGGGGCTTTCCACGATAGGGAATCGATCCACGCCTCCCCCCGTGCCAGAAATGTTGTAAGGAGTATCACCAATCCCATCTCTGTTTGCGTCCGTGCCATTATAATCGTGCCAGTAATTTCCAATAAGGCCGTTGTCCCATTGATTATTTGAACAGTTATCAAGGGCGTTTACGCCTTCAGGATTGTTAAAACGATTTTGATAAAATAGGTTATAATTACATTCTCCTGAGGAATTATCAATGATTACGCCATAATTGCTATTATTAAAAATATTGTTATAACCAAATCTATTAGCCGAGCAATTGTCTAATAAAACAATACCATTTTGATTGTTATAAATTTCGTTAACAGATATGTTATTGTAATGACAATCAGAGCTTAATTTAAAACCATAATCCGAATTTTTGTGAATCTTGTTGTCGAAAAATATATTCTCGGAACAATTAATCACTAAAAAAATTCCTCTTCCGTTTCCTTGGACGGTATTATCAGAGAAGTTATTTAAAGTACAGTTATTATTTAAGTATATTCCATAATTTTTATTGTTAAGAATCGAATTTCCAATAATATCGTTATTATATACATTTGCAACGAAATATAAGCCAAATCCAGAAGTTAGAAACAAGTTTCGAACAATCGAAATATTCTGACAATTGAAGAGTAATGAAATCCCGTATAAGTTATAGGAACAATTATTTTCTACTAGTTGGCCATTACTTACATTATACAGTAATATTCCAGTTCCAAAGTTAAAGACATCAGTGGCATTTAATAGAGTACAATTTCTAATTACGAAAGGAACATTTGAGTTGCTAATATTTATGCAGCTACCCGAGCCTTGAGCGTTTATTTTAAGGTTTTCGAGATAATACGCGTCACCAACCTTTGTACACCAAGGATTGGCTGCCAAGGCCTCCCAACCGGCATTTCC